>DSAV01000102.1 GCA_011046295.1 Deltaproteobacteria bacterium
CCAGCTAATTTCCACATTTCATTCAATTCTTTTCATGTTTCATTAAATGATTATTAGCAGGAAGGGGGTTATTGTGTCTTTTTCTGACCAACGGTATACTTTAATATTCAATAATATCAGTATATTATAATTTATTATTATTTTCTAATCATTTTGGCATGATCTTTCCATTATCTAAGGGCAAATAGATAAGAAGGAGGCAACAGATCATGAAAAAGACATTAGGAACAATGATGGTAGCGGCGGTGGTGGTTGGCTTAACCGCAACTTTTGCTTTTGCCGAATACGCGGCGACAGCAGCAGGCGCTTTCCCTTACTTCCAGTTTGGTTGCCTGGTAGTTGGCGGTTTGATTGTCGTTTCTTTAAAACGTAAATTCGAGCAGATGTATACCACGGAAGCGGTCGGTGTTTTCGCTCTATACACTGTTTTGATGGCTCTTTTCACCAATCCGGTGATTGAAGCGGTCAAAACAATGGTCAGCTAGGATAAAGAAAAAGAACAAATCTGAAGAAAGGGGGAACAGGTCATGCAGGCAACGCAAAAGACACAACATGAAAAGTATGCAACTTTCGGTGGAGTACTGATGCTTTCCGCCTGGGGGTTCGCGATGGTCATTGCTTCTTTCCTGTTCCTCTACGCCGGGCATTTGCTCGACGGCATCCTGGGCACGGCGCCCAACTTCATGCTGGGCTTCTTCCTGCTGGCAATCTTTTTGTGCATCATGCGCTTCTACCAGGAAGCATGGAAAAAAATAAAGGATGTCTGATATCTCCCCCTCCTCACATAACCGCGAAAACATGATCTGAGAGTAGCCCCCCTTGAAGCAACGGCTGCAAGGAAAGGTAATAATTAAAAAAATCATTATAAACAAGAAATCAGACTATTTTAAATACTTTGACAAAACATTTTTCCAATCAGGCGAAGTAAGCTTACAAAACATGACGGGGCTTGTTCGTAGCGCGTCGGCACAAAATAAAATATCTTATTTTTCCCGTCAAACACTTTCGAATCAATAATGATTATTCGTCGCATGTGATAAGGCGCACTTACAAATATCGCCGATTCCATATTATATTCGTCCATAGTTATGAGCGCTTCAATCAACTAAAGATGCGTATTCTCGTATACACGCGACAGCCAATAATCACTTCTTACCTCTCGGGTCAAATTTGAAGTTGTTTTAAATTCCTGTGCCGTGTTCATATTCATAATTTTATTATAAGCAGGGATAGTCATATAGCCGGCCAGCCCTTCGTTGGTTAAACCACTTACTTCTTTTTTATGCCCGCTGAAGTCATGACCCAGTATAAACACTATCGCTTCCGCTTTTTCAACATCGGATGAATAAAGCAAAAAGCGCGGCAAGCAAACCATGCCTGTGGCCAAAACGGCAATGGATATCATTAAGACAATTGCACATCTCCCCGGTTTTGTCATGAAAACATCCTTGACATTACAAGTAATTACGTATATCAATCAAATATTATAGACGATATGTCAATATGCCGCGAATCAAATGAAATGTTTTTTCTGTCGTTTACGTATTAATTAGCAATACCGCTCTTACGAAGTCAAGTCATACAGGCAGGCGGTATTTTTTATTAAATAATTATAAAGCCGTTTTTGTTATTTTCTCAGGGGTCAAAAATAAAATATGGATAATTTCTTCATAGAAAATTCCTGTCCCGCTTTAAAAAACAACAAGCCTGACACTTGTCTGTATACTTATATTATGGACAGCATCGACCTGGGTATTGTCATTCTAGGCGTAAAAAGGCGGGAAATTATTTTTAAAAATAAATTTGCTTCCGAGCTTTTTCAGGAAGAAGAAAACAAGCTCGGATACAAAGCTCTTATGACATTGCTTTTACCCGATTACGCCGACGTTCCGACAAAAGATATTATCGGCAAAACCAATACACTTTGGCATAAAAGCCGTCTTCTGGGTTACACACCTTACATGATTTCGGATGATTTCATCTGGGTTATCATAAGAGATATAACAGAAAGAAGCCGCCTGGAATCCATTGCGGAAGCAGTCAGCTCCATGGAAAATATAAGCTACATTTTTTCCGGCATCCGCCATGAACTGGGAAATCCCATAAATTCCATAAAAATGACCCTGAGTGTCCTCAAAAGAAATCTCAGTCATTATTCGGTAAGCGCCGTGGAGAGGTTTGTGGATCGCGCGATGACGGAAATATCCCGCGTAGAGTTCCTTCTGCAGGCACTAAAAAATTTCAGTCTGTTTGAAAACCCGGATATACAGGATATTGAAATCGAAGATTTTCTGACTCGATTCATTTCGTTGATCTCCAGCGACATGAATCAGGCAGGAATTAAAATCAGCCATGTATTAGTCCCTCCTGCGGAAAAAATCAGCGCGGATCCGCGCCTTTTGCACCAGGTTATCCTCAACCTGATAACCAATGCGACAGATGCTCTGCTGAACTGTGACAATAAACAAATAATGATCAGGGCCGAAAAGCAAGAAGGATTTGTTGCTATTGCCATTGAAGACAACGGAATGGGGATGACAGAGGAAGAACAAACTAATCTTTTCAAGCCTTTTTACACGACAAAACCTCACGGAACCGGCCTGGGTTTAATGATTGCCTTAAAAATGGTAACGCTCATGAAGGGCAATATGGAAGTTAAAAGCTATAAAGACATAGGAACAAAAGTCACCGTCTTCATTCCTGAAGGCAAGGATTATGGGCACAGTTAAAAGAAATATCCTTGTTGTCGATGACAACGATATTTTCTGCGAATCTGTTCGTGACATTCTTCGTGACGAAGGTACTGAAGTTTTTACCGCCAATACGGGAAAAGACGGCCTGAAAATCTGTCAGAATTCAAAAATTGACGTTGTTATCCTGGATCAGAAGCTTCCCGATGCCGAAGGTGTATCTCTCTGCCCTTCAATATTACAGCAAAATGACCAGGCAAAAATAATCTTTGTCACTGCTTATCCAAGTTTCAGCAACGCGGTGGAGGCAATTAAAGTAGGCGCTCATGATTATCTTTCCAAGCCTTTTGAAATGGCCGAACTGGAACTTACCGTAAAACAAGCTTTTCGCACACAGGAACTCGAAAAAACGGAACAAATTCTTAATTACCACGACAGCAAGGAAAGCGAAGAAATCGGTCTTATCTCCGGAGGGGGAGTATTTGAGGAAATTATAAAAATGATTGACTTGGCAGCCACAAGCGACGCGCCGGTTCTCATTACCGGCGAAACCGGTACCGGCAAAAATGTTGTCGCGCGCGCAATTCATCATAAAAGTAATTTGCCCAAAAAACTTTTTTTGACAACAAATTGCGCCGCCTTTCCGGAAAGCCTTATTGAAGCAGAATTATTTGGTTCGGAAAAAGGCGCTTTTACCGGTGCTATATCGCTGCGCCGCGGTATTTTTGAACTTGCTGACGGAGGAACTCTTGTTTTAGATGAAATCGGTTCCATGCCTATTCATTTACAATCAAAGTTATTAGGAGTACTGGAAGAAAAAAGGATTCGCCGTGTAGGCGGTGAAAATTTAAAGCCCATAAATGTCCGCGTAATTGCCATATCAAACAATGATCTGGAAGAAGCGATAAAAACTAAACAGTTCCGTGATGATCTCTACTACCGGCTTGGCGTAATTCGCATTCATATACCGCCGCTTCGGGAAAGAAAACAGGACATCCCAAAATTATGCGAATATTTTATCGGAAAAATGACCAAAAACTCAAGTATCAGAATTCCCGAACCGGAACTCGACAGATTATTGGAATACAAGTGGCCCGGAAACGTCCGTGAGCTGAAGAACGTTATCGAAAGGGCACTGATTGTTCAACACGGAAATATTCTGAAGCCTTCTCAAATGCTGAACAGCGGCCATAGTTTTTCATCTTTTTCCATTATAAATGATCAGGATAAGGGAGATAAAATTGAAACAATGGAGGCCGTGGAAAAGCGACACATCAAAAACGCTCTGATAAAATATCATGGCAATTACTCACAAACTGCCCGGTCTTTAGGCGTTTCTCTTTCCACCTTAAAGAGAAAAGTTAAAACCTATCAACTCGCTACTATAGGCAAAAATGATAACCCCTAGGTCAAAATGACCTAGTCATTTTGATACTCAATTAATTGTCATCATCTTCTAAATTACGTATATCATTGATTATACAGCATTTTTATTTTTGGCATGACACTTGCTTTTGTTTTTAATAAAAGCGTTGGTTAATTCTTTTTTATTAAAGAATAGAAAACTAAATCAAACAAAGATGGGAGATAATTATGATTAGCGCGGCAACTAATTTTGAATCCCTCAGACAAAGAACTGCTGCTTCGCCAGGTGACAATTTCCTGAAAGGAAAAACTTCACGTGTGGGCGAAGTCCTTATCGTCGATGACGAAGAGCCCTTTGTTTTGAGCCTCGCGGACGGGTTAAGTGTTTATAAAAACTTTTTTAACTTGCGAACAGCGCCAAACGGGGCGGAAGCAGTAAAAATTTTAAAATTGTCCACGATTGACCTGGTTATCACTGATCTGAGCATGCCCAAAATGGATGGCTTTGAGCTTCTTGCCTACATGAACAGAAACTATCCTAAAATACCTGTTATTTTAATGACTGCTTACGGAACCCCAAAAATAGAAGAAATTGTTCAAAATATGGGGATTTTCCGTTATCTTGAAAAACCTCTCGATATTAATTCCATCGCCGACAATATTTTCGACGCTCTGGGAATTAAAACATCACCGGCAGAAGCACTAACACAGGCATCAGACCAAAAACGTGAAGCAGGATCGACACAACGTTTTGCTATTTCTACCGAAAAGATGATTCCAAAGCCCGATGATGATGCAGAGCCGGAAGCAGCGACAAAAACATCCGCAACTTTTGGTTCCCGTACCAGCATATCTCTATCTGATTTGGAAAAGATAAAAGACGAAGCACGGAAAAAACAGGCAGCCAAGGGTAAGGCCATGAAGCCCTCGGCCGCGGCAGAAAAAGATGCCGCGGATGCTGCGGAAAAAAGAGCGATACTGGAAGCAAAAGCCAGGGCGGAAGCCGAAAGGATAGCTCGTGAAGAGGCAGAACGTAAGGCCCAGGAAGCCGAGGAAAAAGCAATACAGGAGGCCCGCGCCCGTGAAGAAGCGGAAAGAAAGGCCAGAGAAGCAGAAGAAAAGGTGGAAAAGGCCAGACAGGAAGCGCTCGCCCGTGAAGAAGCGATGAAAAGGGCAAGAGCGGAAGCGGAAACTCAGGAAAAAGCCAGACAGGAAGCGCTCGCCCGTGAAGAAGCCGCGCGAAAAGCCAAAGAAAAGGAAGCCGAGGAAAAGGCCAGACAGGAAGCGCTCGCCAGAGAAGAAGAAGTCAAAAAGGCAAGAGCGGAAGAAGAAGCTCAGGAAAAGGCCAGACAGGAAGCACTCGCCAGAGAAGAAGCCGCACGCAAGGCCAAGGACGAAGAAGAAGCAAAAGAAAAGGCACGGCAAGAAGCGCTCGCCCGTGAAGAAGAGCGCAATACAAGGCAACAGGCAGATGCTGAAACAAAAGAAGCGGCGCGAAAAGAGTTAAAATCAGAAACCAAAGAAAGGCTGAGTGCCTGGAAAAAATAAATTACCTAAAATTAACTAAATAGGATGACTGCTTATGAACGTTGCAAAACTAAACGAGACTGTTGAGCTGCTGAAAGAGAATTTAGGCGAAAGTCTTCTTTGTACAGCAATTGCCATGAATGTTGACGGACAGTCAATTGCCGGGTTTAATTCGACCCCAAAATTCGCCGCTTTGTGTGTCAAGATAATCAAAGTTGTCAATGACTCCGCTAAAATAGGCGGATTGCCACAAATTGGAAAATATGTTACCTTTGACCTGCAGGAAGACAGGGTTTTAGTCGTATTGCCTCTCGGTGAATATATTTGGGGAATTCTTTTAGACAGCAACAAAACACAAATGGGGCTTTTGCTGAACATCGAAATACCCGCGGCAATCGAAGCATTCGCTGAAGCGATTTCCTAAGAAGATAGCGATTAAAGAATTCAGCAACACCTAATAGGTCAAGACTGTATAATTAATATAAAATTTAAAAAATAATTTCCTACGGAGAAAAAAATGCGTAAACCAGGTTCATATTCTGCCGGCGCGCAAAAAGATACTCTTTCCAGCGCGCCACAAGTAGAAGAGCTTCTGAAAAATTTAGAATTTCACAAATCAATTCAAAATATCAACAACCGCATAAACAGCGCGGAAAACATAAAAGAAATAATTGTAGACATTAAAGAAGAGATAAGAAAACTTTTTAATATCGACATCCTGACAATTTACGCCTTTGACAAAGCGAAAAAAGAACTTTATACCATCCGCCAGGAAGGAGATAATGTCCAGGATATTCGCTTGCTCGTAAATAACTCCTCAGTCGCCGGTTACGCAGCAAACAACAAGCGGACAATATTGATAAACGACGTCTATGACGAACGTGAGCTGAAAAGATTCAGCGATCAATTAAAATATGACCGCACATCGGACAGACAAAGAGGAGTATTGACCGGCCAGGTTCTGGCGATTCCCATCATGTATGACCGTAATATCATGGGAGTGCTGGAAGTGATGACCCAAAAAGGTGGAGATAAAATAGAAGACTACCGCCAGATTTTTCTTGACGAAATATGTAATGTGCTCGGAATTGCCTTTTACAATCAGGAAAAGTTCAGCAAGCAGCGCCCCCATTCCAAATTTGATTATTTGATCAGGCAGGGTCGCGTTACCCAGGCGCAAATCGATAAAGTCACGGAAGAAGCGCGTGAAAAAAAAGAACCAATTGAAAATATCCTCATTAGTAAATACGAAATCAACAAAGAAGAAGTCGGCATGTGTCTGGCCGAATATCATAATTGCGAATTTATTACCTATAACGATAAAATACCTATTCCCGGAGACCTGCTGAAAAATCTCAAAAGGCCTTATTTAAGGCGTGAAATATGGGTTCCGCTGGAAAGGATTGACGGAAAAATCAGAGTTCTTGTTGATGATCCGACAAATATTATCAAAAAAGATACCATCGAAAATCTCTTAAAGACCAAACAAATCAGATACGATGTTTCGTTTGCCGAAGATATTTTGAGATACATCGACCGTTTTTTTGCGGCGCCTCAGGATAGCGCCTCCATAGATGAGATAATCGGGAAGCTGGACCAGGACGAAGAGGTTTACGAAGAAGAAGACGGCGAAGTCATCACCGAATCACATAGTGTCATCATGCAGTTGGTAAACAAACTCATTAATGAAGCTTATGCCCGCCGCGCATCCGACATACATATTGAGCCGAATACGGACACAAAAAATGTCGATGTCCGTTACCGCGTGGACGGAGAATGCTCGTTGTATCAAACTCTTCCCTACAGTTACCGCGCGGCAGTTGTTTCCCGCATAAAGATCATGTCCAACCTGGATATTACCGTTAAAAGATTGCCTCAGGATGGAAAAATCAAGTACCGGCGGGCGGGAAGCGAAGAGCTGGAATTGCGCGTTGCCACCATTCCAACCCAGGGAGGCGTGGAAGATATTGTCATACGTATCCTGGCCAAAGGAACAACCATGCCCCTGGATTCGATTGCCTTGTCTGAACGCAATTACAAGGAACTGTTCAAAATATTGGAACAACCATACGGAATGATTTTGTGCGTGGGGCCTACCGGCTCCGGAAAAACAACCACCCTGCATGCCGGCCTCAAGCATATCAACACCCCGGGCCGCAAAATATGGACGGCGGAAGACCCGGTGGAAATAACCCAACATGGGCTGCGACAGGTTCAGGTGCAGCCGAAAATAGGCTTTGATTTTGCCGCAGCCATGCGTTCTTTTTTGCGCGCGGACCCGGATGTTATTATGGTTGGCGAAATGCGCGATTTTGAAACAGCGAAAATCGGCGTGGAAGCATCGCTTACCGGCCATCTCGTTCTCAGCACACTGCACACAAACAGCGCGCCGGAAACCATTGTTCGTCTTTTGGATATGGGCATTGATCCGTTAAATTTCGCCGACGCTTTGTTGGGCATCCTGGCACAAAGACTGGTGCGGACACTTTGCAAAAAATGCAAGGAAGCGTACAACCCAAGCAAAGAAGAATACGAGGAAATTGCCGAGATATACGGGAAAAAAGCCTTTGATAAGTTGAATATTCGTTATTCAAGCGATTTTAAGCTTTACAAACCTAAGGGCTGCGAAGCGTGCGGCAACACGGGATACATGGGCCGCATGGGTATCCATGAACTTCTTGTCGCCTCAGATAACATTAAAAGAATGATTCAAAGACACGAAAATGCGGAAATTATTCGCGAAGCTGCTATTGAGGAAGGAATGACCACGCTTTTGCAAGATGGCCTGCAAAAAACCCTGCAAGGCCATACTGACGTAAAGCAGGTAAGACGGGTTTGCATAAAATAAAAGGGCATATAAAAGTATTACGTCCAAATACGCAGATATTTTCACTGCCCGGCATTTTACTTAAAACATTTGTTCGGCATCACTAAAAATAATCTGCCGAGAAGACGAAAATCTTTGTTTCTTTTTCCTTCCAGGCATCCGGCGGAAGCCCTGCCTTGTAACAAGTTTCCCGTAAAAATGTTTCTCTATCCCATCCTTGTTCTATCGCTACCTGGGGCAACAATAATCCGGAGTTATAACCTCGCATAAGATATAAGCCGTGAATGCCTACTTTAATCGCATCAATCTCTTCAATTTGTTTCAGCGGACTTAAAACAGAAATCTCAACCGTCAAATCAGGAAGTTCTTCCGGCTTCAGCGAGGGAAATCTCGGATCATGAAACGCCGCCGCCACAGCCATTTCCTGCACAGTCTCCCAAAGCGGCTTAACCGCCTTTATGTATCCGATGCACCCGCGTAAATGGCCGCTCTTTTTTATGGTAACAAAAGCGCCGCTCTTTTTATTAAGCGCCTTGGATTCCACGGTTAATTTAGGCATTTCCTTGCTGTTAACCTTGGCGGCAATTGTTTTTTTTACGATATCCAAAAGGAAGTCTTTTTCTTTCTGAGTCAATTCCATGTTGTCATCATCTTAAATATTTTTTTAGTGTAAAATAATTTGTTATTTATATTAAAAAATTATCCTTAAAACAAACACGTGAACAATGCTTAATATTTAGCGGATATTATTATAACCTGAGAACTTCAAGATTAGGAAACGCGCAAATAAAAATATACACCGCCCTTCACAACATATTTTACAGATAATAAACAGCTGCCGCGTACCCGACAACAGAGCTTTTATCACCGCTTACATCCCCGGAATCAGCATATTTTAATACATGTGATTTTGTCGCCCCCATCTTTTGCGCTACCATTATCGCTGTCGCCATAGGGCCTCCTCCACAGGCCTCGACCGAATTATCATTCAAACTTCTGAGCAAACCATTGGCATCGGCTTTTTCCAGGTATTTAACGGCATGATTATCTAGCCTTGCTGCTTTTCGATAATCGTGAAAATGAGATAAATCAGAACTTCCCACAATCAGAATTTTCTTTCCACGCGCGGCTTGCTTAATTGCTTCAGCAAGTTCGCGGCAGATAGTTTCGTTTTGCTCACCCATTACCAATGGGACAAAGGAAAAATCACCCAACGCAAACTGCAAAAAGGGTAGTTGAATTTCAATGGAATGCTCCTGCAGGTGCGCGGCGGGCACATCCCGTATGGAATCGTTCAAAGACATAATTTTATGGCAAAACTGCTCATCGACAGGAACAATACCCAAAGGAGTTTCATAACCGCCCGAGGGATAAACGGAAACACCGGGAAAAGCAACCCGGTGACTCGGACCGACGATAATTACAGTGTCATACTCCTTGCTGCTGACAAGTTTATAGGCATGCGCCGCGACTTGCCCCGAATACATATAGCCGGCATGCGGCGCGACGATACCTTTGATTTCTCCGTTCAATGGAAAATCTGCCACTGAATTAAAATATTTTTCAATATCTTTTCGTAAAGCATCCGGCTGCCCCGGATACCAGGAGCCCGCTATAACCGCTTTTCTTACTGCCTGTATCTCCATGCCAGATCACCCTTTTTACCTAAAACGCCAGATTACCCCCTGGGGTGTATCCAAAACATCAACTCCCAGACTCAGAAGTTCGTGACGCAGTTTATCCGCTTCCGGCCAATTATGCCGGCTTCTTGCTTCACTTCTTTTTGCGATAAGTTCCTTTATTTTTCTGACTTCAGCGCTGGCTGCCTTTGTTTTAAAATCCATAACTCCCAAGACTTCATTGATATTTTCTAATATTTTAAGTGCCTTTTTTGCGTCTGCTTTGCCTAGCAACCCTTTTGCCAGCAGATTATTAATCTTCCCCATAAATTCGAAAATAGCAGCCAGAGCTCCGGCAATGTTTAAATCGTCGTCCATGGCCACTTCGAATCCGATTTTCAAATCGTATATCCACTGGTTAATTTCGGCAAACTCGTCTTTGCCGCTATCCACGGAGATCAGCCGGTAAATAAAAGTATTAATTTTTTTAACGGTGTTTTTCGCCGCCGCTAATGCCTCTTGTGAAAAACTAATTGGTTTACGGTAATTGACCCCCAGCAGGAAAAATCTGATATCTGGACCACGATAGCCATTTTGCCTTAACTTGCTCAACACAACAGTATTGTCCAATGAACGCGACATTTTTTTGCCGTTAATCAATACCATCTCGGCATTGATCCAGTAATTTGCGCCGCTGTTGCCCGTAAAAGCCTTATTAATAGCCAGAATATTTTCTCCGTGCGGAAAAGTCTCGTCAACTCCGCCTATGTTAATATCATAAATCGGCCCCAAATATTTCTGTGTAACGGACACGCATCCCAAATGCCAGGAAGGCCTCACGCTGCCCCAGCGCGTGTTATAATATATGCCTCTTTTCAGTTCGTTTAGGTTTGACCTCTTCAACAAGGCAAAGTCGGCAGGACTGTCTTTGTCATAATCATCAAGGTCAATGGATTTTCCCTGCCTCGTTTTCGACAAATCTATATTGGAAAGAGTTCCATAATCCGGAAGCTTGGAAATATCGTAATAAACAGAGCGCAGCTTTTCATAAGCGAAATTTTTTTCGGCCAGCCTGTCGACAATTTTGAGCATTTCATCGATATTTTTCGATGCTTTAACATAAGTATTTTCCTCGCGTATATTCAAAAAAGCCACGTCTTCCAGAAACATCCGCTCATACTTATCGGAATAAGCCGTTAAGTTCATCGAAGCATTATCCGAACCCTTGATTGATTTATCCGTAATGTCGACTATGTCCACAACGTGTTTTACCACAAAACCTTTGTATGCCAGATAGCGGCAAATCATGTCCGCCACGATAAAACGCCGGTAATTTCCGAGGTGAGGCTCATCATAAACGGTTGGGCCGCAGGTGTGCACCGTTATCTCCCCCGGCTTAACCGGCTTAAATATTGTTTTTTGACGACTAGTAATATTATAAAGGGAAAAAGAAGGAAGCTCTTCTTTAAAAGCAAAGAGCTCAGTGGTCAAATACCTTTCTCCGCTGTCAGGAAAGATGACCACTATGACTCCTTCTTGCATTTTTCTTGCTTCCTGCGCGGCAACAAACATGGCCGCACCGGAACTCATACCCCCCAATATTCCTTCTTCACGCGCAAGCCTGCGGGCCATTTCAAATGCGTCTTCGTCCAGAATATTGACTTTTTCATCAAGCAAAGTTTTATCAAATATCCCCGGGCGATAAGATTCCTTCATATTTTTCAGCCCCTGAATCTTATGCTTTAAATAAGGTTCAACGCCGATGATTCTGATGCCGGGGTTTAATTCTTTCAAGCGCTTGGACAGCCCCATGGCCGTCCCCGTTGTGCCCAGAGTTGCAACCACCGCGGTAACTTTACTTTTAGTTTGCTGCCATATTTCCTGGGCGGTACCGTGATAGTGAGCAGCGATATTATCCGTGTTATTGAACTGGTCAGTACCGAAGTATTTCTCCGGATTTTCACGCAATAACTTATAAACATATTCAATAGAGCCGTCCGTACCAAGATTAGCGGGCGTAAAATGAAGCTCGGCGCCCATGGCCTTGAGAATTTTTTTTCTTTCTTCGCTGGCAGACTCCGGCATGGCCAGACTCAACCTGTATCCTTTGGCCGCGGCAATCATCGCCAGGCCTATCCCCGTATTTCCGCTGGTCGCTTCCAGAATAATTTTATCAGGCGTGAGGTCCCCTCTTTCCTCCGCGCCTTTAATCATAAAAAGAGCCGTGCGGTCCTTAATTGAGCCTCCGGGATTCGCGCTCTCTAATTTGGCAAATATTTTTACTTTTTTATTGGGATTAAGTCTTCTGATTTCCACCAGCGGCGTGTTGCCGATGCCTTCAATGATATTTCCTAATAATTTTCGCATAAACTTGTAACTGAATCCGTACAATATTTTTAATCAGGTATACGCGCATGAAAACCAGGTAATGAAAAATATGGGTTAACTATCCATTTTAAACGCCGGAATTTTGATAAAATGGACGCCTTCTTCCTTTAAGTTTTCTTCCTCCTGGGCAGTTGTTGTGCCTTTTATATTGCGCTTTTCTTCCTCCCCGGAATGAATCTTTAACGCAACTTCGGCAAATTTATTACCCACGTCTTCAAAATTTTTATCTACATACTGGTGCAGTACCTGCAAGGCTTTAAGAGGAGAAATTTCTTTTTCCTGAAGCTTGCCTGCCGCGCGCGAATCCTTTCCCATGATAGTGATAGAAGAAGGAACTATATCTATATTCGAGCTGTTGCAAACCGGGCATGAAATAAGCTTTTGCGAATTTTGCGAATTCCATGCCTGCCGGTCTTTAAACCATCCTTCAAATTTATGGTTTTTTTCGCATTTTAAATCGTAGATAATCACTTTATTGATACTCCTGAAAATTAACACACTTTAAGCTTAACACTTTGCCACCTAAAATACAATTTGCTATATTAAAAAGAAAATGTGCAAGTCGCTTGGATAATTTTCACAAACATTAACACTCAGCAAATAAAAAAGTGGACAATTGAAAATAAATCTTATATCTTGCCTGCCGTGTCGGGATGTGGCCCAGCCTGGTAGGGCACTGCGTTCGGGACGCAGGAGTCGCGCGTTCAAATCGCGCCATCCCGACCATTTCTACGCCATTATCAGCAACATCTCGTTTATTTCAGCCGACGACAGACGCCATTCTGAAGATGGGCAGGTACATGGCAATAATCATACTCCCAACAAGTCCGCCCAAAAAAACAATCATCAAAGGCTCCATAAGCGTCGTCATGGCGCTTACCGTGGCATCCACCTCGTCATCATAAAAATCAGCTATTTTGCTGAGCATGGCATCAAGCGCGCCCGTCGCCTCTCCCACGGCAATCATTTGCACGACCATGGGAGGAAATATGGTTGATTGTTCCAACGGCTCCGCGATGGATTGACCTTCACTGATACTCCGGCGTGTTTTCATCAGCGCATCTTCAACAACAACATTGCCGGAGGTTTTACTGACTATATTTAACCCTTCGAGTATCGGCACGCCGGAAGAGAGCATGGTAGAAAGCGTACGGGAAAATTTCGCCACCGCGACCTTCCTGAGCAGGTCTCCAAAAAGCGGAAGCTTCAACAACAGGGAATCCATCATCCAACGCCCCTTTTCTGTTTTATAGAACCTGTTGAAAGCAATGTATATCAAAAACATAATGGCCAAAATAAACCACCAATAGCTTTGAGCGAAGTTGCTGGCCGCTATTAACACTAATGTGGGGCCGGGCAATTCGCTACCCAAGCCCTTGAACATGTTCTCAAACACGGGAATTACTTTGATAAGCAATACGGCAACCACGCCAAGAGAAATGACCAGAACGGCCACCGGATACACCATGGCGCCCTTTACCTTGCTTTTGAGCTTCATGGCTTTTTCCATATAGCTGGATAAACGCTCCAAAACCACGTCCAAAACGCCCCCCGCTTCACCGGCGGCGATCAGGTTAACGAACAGCTCATCAAATACCTTGGGATATTTCTTCAACGCATCGGTTAAACTGGTGCCACCTTCTATATCTTCCTTCAATGCATGAATAATTTTGGCAAAAGTTTTATTGCTTTCCTGCTGCGACAGCAGGTCCAAGCACTGAATAAGCGGAAGCCCCGCATTTATCATCGTGGAAAAAATACGGCAAAAAACAACAACATTTTTTTCTTTTACTCCAGGCGCCAAAAAAGGCAGATACTCTTCAATATCTTTGGGCTTCTTTTTGATTTCAATTGATTTAAATCCTTGACGGCGCAAAAGGCCACGCAAGGCGAGTTCATCGGTCGCCTCCATTTCTCCTTTTTTTGTCTCGTTTTTTCTTGTTGTTCCTTCCCAGATATAAACCGGCATTTTTTATATCCTTTCTTTTATTGCGACATCAAAAGTTTTTTTATTATAAGACATCTTTAATCTAAACTCAACAGGTTAAAAACTGGGTTTTAATTACTCATAATTTTTCATCCCGTCCTTCCCTGCTGGCAAAATATTTCATACTGAATGATTCCGGCAGCGACGGCAACATTAAAAGAATCAAATTGTCCCGTTATGGGAATCGTCACCAGAAAGTCGCATTTTTTTCTTAAAAGCGGCCTGATTCCTTTTGCCTCGCCGCCAAGTATAAGAGCCACGTGACATCGAAAATCCAGGCTTCTTAAATTTTCTCCACCCCGCGCTTGGGCGCCGAACACCCAAAAACCCCTGCTTTTGAGGAAATCAATTACCTGAGATAAATTGGTTATTCTGCATACGGGTAATTGATTTGCGCTTCCCGCGGAAGCCTTAATAACGGCAGAGGTCACAGCAGCGGCTCTGTCCTTGGGAATAATCAGGCCATTGGCGCCGAAACAATAAGCGCTGCGGATAATCGCTCCCAGGTTTTGTGGATCCATAACGCTGTCCAGGATGATAATAAGATTAAATTCCGATTGTTCACCGCGATTGTTAATTAATACGTCTATATCTTTATAAAGATAGGAGTCATAAATACCGACAACGCCCTGATGATTACTATTGCCCGCAATTTTGTCCAATTCTGACCGCTGGCGTATTGAAATTGCGATTTCCTTTTGCCGGGCAATCTCAACTATTTCTTTTATTGCCGTGCCGCCTCTACCCGGTGCGACATAAATCTTTTTCAACCCAATATTTCCGTTTTCCAGAAAAACCTTGACGGGATTAATGCCGTAAATTTTATCCATAACCTGCTTTTCCCCCGTTAGCGTCTACGGATATCTATTTTACCGACAGAGCGTCTTCAATTTCCTGAATTATTTTCAGGCAAGCATTCAGCGGCTGATCCGCTTCGCGTATAGGCCTGCCGACAACAATATAATCACTGCCCGCTTTTATCGCTTCAGTGGCGCTTAAAGTTCTCTTCTGGTCATCTCTGCTTGCATCCGCCGCGACGCGAACACCTGGTGTAACAACAACAAAATCATCACCGAACGATTTACGCAGGTTGATAATATCCACGGGAGAAGCAACAACTCCATCCGCTCCGGCTTCTTTCGCCAGTTTAGCCAGGTTAATAACCAGATCATCCACTTCACTTTTAAAGCCGATTTCATCCAGATCTGCATCGTCCAGACTGGTGAGAACTGTAACAGCCAGAATAACCGGCTTGGATTTCTTCTGTTTTTCGGCAAAAGCGGTGGCGGCAAGAACAGCTTGCCGTATCATTTCACTGCCGCCGGACGCATGCACGTTGAGCATGTCCACGTCATACTCCATTGCAGCCTCAACCGCCCGGGCAACAGTATTGGGAATATCATGAAATTTAAGATCCAGAAAAACCCGCTGGCCTCTTTTTTTTATTTCTTCGACAATTTTTGGTCCCGCGGAAGTAAAAAGTCCCTTGCCAATTTTAAACATACCCACATGTCCACTAAGAAGCTCCACCCAGGATAATGCTTCATCGTAACTCTTGGTGTCCAGCGCGAATATAAGTTTTTCACTGGCTTTGTTATTCAAGATACTCTTCATCGCCGACAAACTCAGTATTATCAGGAATGGGCTTGAAATCTTCTTTCGTTCCCTTTAAATATTCCGGATGAGCGTAGACAACTTTTCCTGCGGCGATTTCACGCAACGCCTGAACAATCTCCCTGTTTTTGCTTTCTACTAATGGCTTTGCGCCCTGCAAAAGCTGACGGGCACGCCGGGAAGCCAACGGAACCAGCCCGAATCTCGTCTTGGCAACTTCCAGTGAATCTTCTATCGTAATTCTTGCCATCTATTTAATAACCTCCATCTTTACTTAATTGGTTTTTCATAAAATTATTGATTTCCTCATTCAGAAATCTTCTTCTGCATTTTTCGGCAATATAGATTGAGCGTAGCTGCTCGACCGCTTTACCCAAGTCTTTATTAAATATTACATAATCATACCATGAAATTTCTTTCAATTCACACTGTGCCTGCGCAAGCCTGGTTTTAATGGCTGCGCCGCTTTCGTGACCGCGCTTTCTTAATCGCCGTTCCAATTCCTTGTAAGAAGGCGGCAGCACAAAAACAAATACCCCCCCCTTAAGTTTTCGTTTGATTTTTTTTGCGCCTCGCGGCTCAACATCAAGAAGCAAATCTTTGCCTCTTTTAATATTATTTTCCATTTCTTTATATGACGTGCCGTAAAGCTCGCCGTAGTTCTCAACCCATTCGACAAAATAACCTTCCTTTATGTCCTTCTTGAACACCTCTCGTGATATAAAATGATAATCTCTTCCATTTATCTCTTTCGGGCGCGGCTTTCTGGAAGTATGAGAAACAGAAAATTTAATTTTCGGGCAGACCTCAAGCATTTTTTGGCAAATGCTGGTTTTTCCCGCGCCGGACGGCGCCGATACAACAATAAATAATCCCTGTTTCATAATGTCACTCTATATTTTGCGCCTGTTCGCGCAGCTTGCCCATTTCGCTTTTTACTTCAATGACCTGTCGGGCGATATTTACGTCGCCGCTTTTTGAACCGATGGTATTAATTTCCCGATTCATTTCCTGCAGAAGGAAATCAATTTTTCTTCCTTCGGCTTCCTCACTGCCTAAAAGAGCGGCAAATTGTTTCATATGGCTTTGCAGTCGTACCACTTCTTCCGTAATATCACTTCTCTCCGCCATAATTGCCACTTCCTGTACCATGCGGTTTTCATCCAGCTGAAAACCACCGGTAAGCTCCCTGACTCTTTCTGTAAGACGTTTTTGATATTCAACAACAACCTGCGGCGCTCGTGTTTTTATCTCCGCCACAATTCCTTCGATTGCCAAAAGACGCGCGCGCATGTCTTCACACATCACGGCGCCTTCAGCCTTGCGCATATTTATCATCATCGTCAGCGCTTCAGCCAACCCCACATTAATGGCGTCAATAAACTCCCGACTCAATTGCGATTCGTCAGGAACGCTGAAAACATCCCGGAAAGAAGCCAGGATTTCGAGCGATATTTCACCAGAAAGATTAAATTCGTTCTTTATTCTGCTCAGCGCATCAATATAACCGCGAGCTGCTTCCGAATTGAAATTAACTTTTGAGCTACTCTTGTTTTTCTCCTCCAGTCTAATGCTGGTTTCTATACGACCACGCCTGCATCTTTCCGATATCTTCTTTTTAAACTCCGCCTCCGCCGAAAACAAAACCGAAGGAAGGCGCAGTGACAACTCCAGAAATCTGTGATTAACAGATTTCATTTCCACAATAATCTTTTTCTCCTGCCAGGTTGTTTCCGACTTGCCGTATCCGGTCATGCTTTTGATCATTTATCACCTTTTGCGTTTCAAAATTTATTGCCGCTCTTCTTTTAGCTGCAGTAAATATTTTGCCCTGATTTTGGCGAACATCATCTTTTGTCTTTCTTCAGCATAATCGGGATACGTCCAGGGCAGAGAAAAGAATTTTCCTGCCTGAAAGATTAATGTCAAATCAGCGTAAATACCATCACGCAGATAAGGCCGGTGCGCGTAACCTTTTCCCGTTGCGAGAATCAAGTGAGCCGCCGAAAGATAACCGGGGTCAATATTCACTCCGCGCTGACCCTCTACAGATGTTTTTTCTTCGATTTTATTCATCTTCAATTTCACATCCGGAAGCTTTTCCGCATCGATCAGCATTTCCATGGTCAAGAAGCGCCGGAAAAGATTTTTCCCCATTTCCCTGCAATAATAGTCCGTATAATCAAAAGGCATTCGCGCGCTGATATAATCCGGCATCCCGTAAATATTCGACAGCGCATCTATCGTATCGTTTATGAGCTTATGATCATTCGCCAAAATGCTGAATATTAATTTGACCGGTAAAGCCGGTATTGGTTTGCTCATAGCGCTTCTATTAATTCTTCCCGCGTCACGACAGAAGTGCCGACTTTGCCCACCACGATACCCGCGGCCACATTAGCCAGATAAGTTGCTTCCTTGATTTTCGCGCCGGCGGCTAACGCCAGCGCCAGCACTCCGATGACCGTGTCACCCGCGCCGGTCACATCGTAAACTTCTCTTGCCCGCGCCGGAAAATATGTATGAATAATTTTACGTCCGTTTTCAAAAAGGCTCATTCCTTCTTCTCCCCGCGTGATGAGCATCGCCTGAAAACCGTGTTTTCTTAATATGATTTCACTGAGACGTCCCAAATCGTCACCGTTATTTATCTCCATGCCGGCGGCCCGTTGGGCCTCATGGTGATTAGGTGTTATTATATGAGCTCCATCGTAGACGGAAAAATCTTTATATTTAGGATCAACGCAGATTAAGACCCGCGTATTTTTAACTATATCTCTTATGCCTTCAATAAGAATTCTGGAAATGACACCTTTGTTATAATCAGAGACGATTATCGCCCCTATTTTGCCACGCAGGGACTCAACGTACTGTAGTATTCTTTTCGCTTGACCGGCCAAAATTGGCTTCTTGCTCTCCTTGTCAAAGCGTACCACTTGCTGCCCGTGCGCCACAATTCTTGTTTTAAGAGTAGTGGGCCTTTTCTTGTCAACGACAACACCGCTCGTTTCGATTTTCTTCGCGTTCAGTTCTCTGAGAAGATTTTTTCCAATATTATCCGCACCGATAACACCGCTCACATAGACTTTCCCGCCCATGGCGTAAATACTGTTGAGCACATTGGCGCAACCACCAAGCATAATGCCGTCGTCTTGAACATCTACCACGGGAACCGGCGCTTCAGGAGAAATGCGCGAAACCTTCCCCCAGATAAAATGATCAACCATCATATCGCCCACTACAAGGATTCCCGTTTTAGTAAAAGCGTCAATAATTCCCATCGCTCTTTTTCTTGTTGCAACTTTTGGCACCTGGGGAAAGACTCCTTCAATAAGTTTCCGTATATATTAAAAAAAGCGCCTTGAGCGCCTGCGGGAAAAAGCAGTGTAATCCTATTACTAAGGCTTTAATTTGTCAAACACTTTTCCTGCTGGTTTTTGACGGTTTTTATTATTGACAACGAGCCCATTTCTATTTAAGTTTGATAAAAAACTATATATCCGGTTTCCGAATATCGACGTAAAAAACAAGCCCCCAAAAAAATATATATATTTCGGATTTCCCGGTTGTCTTAAAAAAAGCTTGTTGCGCCCTAAAAAAGCCGCGATTAAACAATGATAAAAAAATTTTCAACATAATAAATTTTGCAGAAAGAATATCGGCGAAGGATTTATGATATTGAATATTGAGCAGTTTCGCAGCGGCGACAATCTGGCTTATCTGATTTTCGGACAAAAACATGCCATGGCTGTTGACGGCGTTGCCTGGCAAGAAATTCTTTCTTTTTTAAAAGAACATAAACTGACCCTTTCTCTTGTTGCCAATACGCATCAGCATTTCGACCACACCGGCGGAAATGCTCACCTGTTAAAAGCCACCGGAGCTAAGCTTTTGGAATTTAACGAACTCAGCGACAACAAGGAAATTTATATCGACAGCGAAAAAATAATTGTTTACCGGACTCCGGGGCATACAAACGACTCTGTTTGTTTCCATACCGGTAACGCCCTGTTTTCCGGGGATACGCTATTCAACGCAACCGTCGGCAATTGTTTTTCGGGAGATTTGAAAAGTTTTTATCTCTCCATTAAGCGTCTGATGGAGCTGCCGGACGATACAACAGTTTTCGCCGGACACGATTACGTGCGCGATTCGCTGGTTTTCGCCCGCCGCCTGGAGCCTGATAATGCCGAAATCGACAGATTCCGGGATATGTATAACCCCGATTGCGTCTATTCAACCATGGCTGATGAACGCAAGGTCAATCCTTATCTGCGGTTCAACGAAGAAACTATCATAAAACTTCTGCGGAAATTGAAACTGCCGCACGCCACTCAATGGGAACGCTGGCAATCGTTGATGTCCATAGATTAATTTACCGTAATCCGCATAATCCCCCGTTGCCTGCTGTTTTTTAAGAAGCTTTATAAGCTTGACACGACAAAGATATCCCCATTATACTCATCTGCAAGTGGTCGGGATAAATAATGAAAGCAAGCGCGCTTCTTAAACCAATTAAATTGGGAAAATATGAGCTGCCGAACCGGACTTTTATGGCACCGCTGACACGCTGCCGCGCGGACAACCCCCAAAACGCGGCAACCAGCCTTATGGCCGAATATTACGCCCAGCGCGCATCCGCCGGCCTTATCATCTCGGAAGGCACCTCAATATCCGCGCGGGCTGTCGGCTGCATTAATGTTCCCGGAATTTACACGCAGGAACAAATTGACGGCTGGAAGCTGGTCACTGATGCCGTTCATCAGAAAAACGGTCGCATCTTCTGTCAGCTGTGGCATGCCGGCCGCGTGTCGCATCCTGATTTTCACGAAGGAAACCTGCCCCTGGCTCCTTCGGCAATAAACCCTCACGATCATGTTTTTACGGCAGAAGGGTTTAAAGAAACAGTGATCCCGCTGGCTATGAGCAGGAACGAAATTCATGATACAACTATCGACTTCAGCAAAGCAGCCAAAAACGCCATTGACGCCGGCTTCGACGGCGTGGAAATTCATTGCGCCAACGGTTATCTTTTCCATCAATTTTTCACTAACTGCTCCAATACGCGTACCGACGAATACGGGGGTTCACACGAAAACAAAGCGCGTTTTTTCTTCGAAACACTCACGGCCGTCGGTTCAACCATTGGTTTCGACAGAGTCGGTGTCCGTCTGAATCCCTCTTTCCACGGCTTTTTCGGTATTACCATAGACAGGGAAACCATCCCCACATTTGAATACATCGCTAAACGCCTGAATGGTTATTCCAATCTGGCTTACGCTCATTTTACGGAACCTTACTGGGCGGTGGATGGCGTACCCCACGCACCGAAGGAAATAACCAAACACTTCAGCGCTATTTACCAGGGAACCATGGTTACCAATTGCGGATTCAACAGCGAACGGGGGCATCGTATCATTGTGGAAGGCTATGCCGATGCCGTTGCTTTCGGTAAACCTTATATTTCCAATCCTGATCTTGTGGAACGCATAGCGAAAAACGCCCAATGGCAGCCCTGGGATGAAACAACATTTTACACGCCCGGCCCGCAGGGATACACGGATTATAAAAGACTGGCCGGTTAATAATCGGCAATAACAAGAAAAACAAAATATCTGATATTAAGGAGAATTATTATGACTAGAATTAGTGTCGGAGATAAATTTGCTGATTTTTCATTAAAAAACCAGAAAGATGCCGCAATAGATACTGCGTCATTGAACGGAAAAAAATTACTGCTTTCTTTTCACCCGCTGGCCTGGACGGATATTTGCTCCCGGCAAATGCAGTCGCTGGAGGAAAATTTCGACACGTTCCAAAGTTTAAATACTGTCGCGCTGGGTCTTTCGGTCGATTCCGTGCCCTGCAAAAAAGCATGGGCGGACTCTCTTAGTATTGTCAAAACCGACCTGCTTGCTGATTTCTGGCCGCATGGAGGACTTGCTTTAAAACTGGGTATTTTTATCGACAGATTCGGATTTTCCTAACGCGCCAGTATCATTATCGATGAAAATAGAGAGGTTATTTTTATCAAAATTTATCCGCTGAAAGAACTGCCGGACATTTCAGAAATAACTGATTTTTTGAAAAAATAAAAACCATTTTTGCCGTCTTGCCGGTTTTTTCTCTTTTTATCCGCAAACACAAGCGGATGCATAAATAAACGGTATTGACTTCAACATAATTATCAAGTAAAAAATTTTACCCCTTAGGGAGGAAATTTTATGATTCGTTCAGCGCTTTTAGTCACTTTAGGCGTGGCCATAACAGCTTTTATGTCCTTTTGGGCGGTAATTTTTTCGATTTTCCCCAATTCCGACAACAGAGTCCACAAAATCGCCAATATCTGGGGAAAAATATTATTGTTAATCTGCAACACAAAAGTAGAAGTAATCGGTAAAGAAAACTTCAAGTCCAAAAACCCGCATGTTTTAATGGCCAACCATCAAAGCGATTTTGACATACTTATTTCTTTGGCTTACATACCAGGCCAGTTTCGCTGGTTAGCAAAAAAAGAGCTATTTAATATACCCGTATTCGGCGCGGCCATGAAGGGCGCCGGATATATTCCCATTGACCGCCAAAACAAAGAAGAAGCGATGCAAAGCTTGGATGAAGCAGCGCTGCGCATCCGTAACGGAAAATCCGTAATGACTTTTCCCGAAGGCACCAGAAGCCGCGAGGGAGAAATAAAAGCCTTTAAACAGGGAATTTTTTATCTGGCCATCAAATCCGGCGTGCCCATTATTCCCGTTACCATTATCGGCAGCGGACAGATTATGCCGAAAAGGTCACTCCGGGTAAGACCGGGGAAAATCAAGCTGATTATCGACAAGCCGATAGAAGTCAAGGACTACCATATCGAAAGCAGACAGGAACTTATCGAAAAAGTCAGAAATACAATTATCAACAATTATGACGAATGGCGGGACGCTGATACCGCCGGCATTAAAGATACGGAGAAAGAGACCCCTTGAATTTTTCGACCGCGGTACTTTTGGGAATTGTCCAGGGGTTAACCGAATTATTTCCGGTAAGCAGTTCGGGACATATGGTTATCCTGCGAAGTTTTTTCCCCAGCTTTCAGCAACCGGGCGTGGCGTTTGATGTGGTAGTGCATGTGGGCACACTTGTGGCCATCGTTGTGTATTTCCGCACCGAAATCTGGAATATCACGAAATCCCTTCTGCCTCAAAATATCAAGGATTCACATTCAGAAAACAATTTCAGCACGTCACGAAAACTTCTGCTGCTCATCATTATCGGCACAATACCGGCCGCTTTCTTCGGGCTTCTCTTTCAGGAAAAGCTTCATGTAATATTTAACTTCGCCCGCGCCGCGGCATTTTTTCTTATTATTACCGGATTTCTTCTTTTTATCTCCGACAAGGTGAAAAACACACCCCGGCAAGAAGCGGACATGAATTTTTTCGACGCTATATTAATCGGGCTTGCCCAGAGCTTTGCCCTCTTGCCAGGCATCTCCCGTTCCGGCGCCACGATAACGATGGGAATATTCCGCGGTATAAACAGGACGGCGGCTGCGCGTTTTTCCTTTTTGCTATCGCTGCCGGCAATTTGCGGCTCTGTTATTCTGGAGCTGCCTTACCTGAAACAAGTACCATCCGGGGAAATACTTGCCTATTTTGCCGGTTTTTTATGCGCCGCTTTGGCGGGATTAGCTTCCCTTAATTTTTTTTTCCTGATTATACGCCAGGCGCGCCTGAAATATTTTTCCTATTATTGCTGGACATTTGCTTTGTTTACCCTACTTGTCAAATCCTCTTTTTTCTGAAATAATTGCCGTGATTAAATAAAATTTAATGCACGGATAAAATGGAAGAAAAAATAAAAACCAAAAAAAGAAATCAGGAAATCAAGGGGCTGATTTTTCTCGCCCTGGCAATAATTTTTCTGCTTTGCCTGGTTTCCTATCATCCCGAAGACCCATCGTTCACGCGCTTTGTTCCCGAAGATACTCCCACTCAAAACTTCATGGGTTATATCGGCTCCTATACCGCCGATTCGTTAATACGCCTTCTGGGCTTCGGCTCGTTTTTGTTGCCGTTGCTTTTTTTGCTGTTTTCTTTAAAATACTTTTTAAGGCCTGCCTTTATTGTAAAAAAAGGGCGTGTTTTGAGCTTTGTTGTTTTTGTTCTTACGGTCGCCGGTCTCCTTTCGCTCATTTTCAACAGCGGCGTGACTATCCGCGGCGAACCATTGCAGGCGGGCGGACTTATCGGTTCATCAATTGTAAAAATCCTTCTGTATTTTTTCAACATTGTCGGCACCTATGTTGTCCTCATTGTTCTTTTCCTGATTACACTAATTTTGCTTGTTGAATTTTCACTTGTCTCCTTAACCGAGCGTTTTTTCCAGTCATCGCTTAATATTTTTTCTCTGATTAAGGAACAGATTGCAGCGTTTTTCAGTTTTCTTTTCCGCCACCTGAAGAAAGAAAGAAAGGCGCCGGCGGTCATCGAAAAACCTGTGATGGCGGGGAAAAAACCCAGGCCGAGAAAAATCGAACAGGCTCATTTTGATTTCACAAGAACTCTGAGCGACAGCAAATATGAACTTCCCCCCATTACTCTGCTGGAAGAGTCACAGCATAAAGACACACGCGTAAAAAGGGACAACCTGATTACCAATTCGCGTATCCTGGAAAAAAAGCTTGCTGATTTTGGCGTCATGGCGCGCGTTACGGAAGTTATCCCCGGCCCGGTGATTACCATGTACGAAGTCGAGCCGGCGCCGGGCGTTAAAATAAATCGTATCACCAATCTGGCTGATGACCTGGCGCTGGCGCTGATGGCGCCCAGCATCCGCATCATCGCGCCTATTCCGGGAAAATCGGTAATTGGGATTGAAATTCCCAATCTCAAACGCGAGCATGTTTTTCTCAAAGACGTTTTGGATAACGATGACTTTCAGGAATCACCATCCAAGCTGCCTATCGCTTTGGGCGTAAATTTTGTGGGAGCGCCGGTTATCGCCGATTTAGCCAGAATGCCGCATCTTTTGATTGCCGGCACCACCGGCTCCGGCAAAAGCGTCGCGCTCAACGCGATGATTTGCAGCATTTTATTTAGAGCCCGTCCGGATGACGTCAAATTCCTGATGATTGACCCGAAGAGGCTGGAGCTTTCTTCCTATGGCGGCATTCCTCATCTGATTCATCCTGTTGTGGTCGATCCTAAAAAGGCATCTCAGGTCTTGCGCTGGACGGTGGAAGAAGTGGAAAGACGCTACAGGGTGATAAGCGACGTGGGCGCGAAAAGCATTGATTTTTATAACGCGCTGCTGGCCAAGGGGTCCAAAAGCAAGGCCTTTCAGCAGGCAATGGAACAGCAGCAAGAGGAAGCGTGGCATAATCCTGAATTGGCAAATCCCGCCACCGGCACTCCTGGCGAAAACAGAAACGAGATAAATCACGCTAAGCTTCCTTATATTGTTGTCATTATTGATGAACTGGCGGATCTGATGATGGTGGCCCCGCGTGACGTGGAAGAATCTCTGACCAGGCTGGCGCAGATGGCGCGCGCAGCGGGCATCCACTTGATTATCGCCACGCAGCGGCCTTCAGTTGATGTCATCACCGGATTGATTAAAGCGAATTTCCCCACGCGCATTTCCTTTCAGGTATCTTCCAAGATAGATTCGCGCACGATTATTGACCAGCAGGGCGCGGAACAGCTCCTCGGCGCGGGGGATATGTTGTTTATTCCGCCCGGCACATTCAAGCTCTCTCGCATCCACGGCGCCTATGTTTCGGACAAGGAAATTTCGCGTATTGTCGATTTCATCAAAATGCAGGCGCAGCCTTCTTACGATTCAACCATTGAAGAGTTTCAGGTCGCCGCTACACAGGCTCAGCATGAGGATGACGATGATTCAAAATATGACGAGGCGGTGGCTCTAGTTAGTGAGCTGGGGCAGGCGTCCATTTCCCTGGTTCAGCGCTACATGAAAATCGGTTACAATCGCGCGGCGCGCATTATCGAACAGATGGAGCGCGAAGGCATTGTGGGCCCCTCTGACGGCGCCAAACCAAGAAAAGTTCTTGTCCGGAAGCTTCCCCGTTGAAAAAAGAAAAATCACAAAGTGTACATTTTATCAGCCTGGGCTGTCCGAAAAATCTTATCGATTCGGAAGTCATGGCGGGGCTCCTCAATAAATCCGGCAGGCCCTCAACTCAGACATCTGAGAACGCTGATATCGTCATTGTCAACACCTGCGGCTTTATCGATGCCGCCAAAGAAGAATCATTGCAAGAAATTCTGACGCTGGCCGAAGAAAAGAAAAAAGGCGGCCGGCAATTTAAGATCGTTGTCGCCGGATGTTTGGCGCAGCGCTACGGCAGAGAACTTCTTGCCGAAATTCCTGAAGTCGATTTGTTTATCGGCACGGGAGAAGTCGGCAATATCGCGCGGCATGTTAACACTTTGGAAAAAGCAAGCTTTCGCCGCGCTAGTATCATCAGCAAACCTCAATTTCTGATGAATTATCAACACCATAGAATAATGCCCGCAAAAACAGCCTTTGCTTATTTAAAAATATCAGATGGTTGCTCCAATTGCTGCTCCTACTGCGCGATACCGGCAATCCGCGGCAGGGCGCGCAGCCGGATGCCGAAAGATATTCTGCGCGAGGCGGAAAATTTGGCGGCGCAAGGCTTTAAGGAAATAATTATCACCGGCCAGGATACCACCGCCTACGGAAAAGATTTAAAAAGCCGCCCGCGCTTATCCGGTTTATTGAAAGATATGGCGCAAATTAAGGGCATCAAGTGGATTCGTTTGCTTTACGCTCATCCGGCGCATGTCACCGAAGAGTTGCTCACAACTATGGCTGATACCAGAAAAATCTGCCCCTACATCGATTTGCCGATTCAGCATATCGATGATGATATTTTAAAATCAATGAATCGCAGAGTGACTTCAACAAAAATCAAAACAGTAATTGCTCAGGCCAGGCAGATTATTCCTAATCTGGCGTTAAGGACCTCTTTGATTGTCGGCTTTCCCGGTGAAACACAAAAGCGTTTTGAAAGATTATTGGATTTTGTTCACAAAACAAAATTTGATCATCTGGGTGTTTTTACCTATTCGCGCGAAGAAGGCACAACCGCGGCAAAAATAAAATCACAGATATCCAAAAAAGAAAAAGGGCGCCGGCGCGATTTAATCATGAGCGAGCAGGCTGTTATTTCACACTCTATCAATCAAGGCTTTATTGGCTCTGTGCAGGAAGTGCTGATTGAAGAAAAAAGCGATAGGCCTGATTTTGATTTTGCAGGCAGATGCCGCCGTCAGGCGCCGGATATTGACGGAATTACTTACCTTAAAGGCGCAAACGCGAAAATCGGTTCTATCGTAAAATGCAAAGTCATTGCCGCTGATGATTATGATCTTTTTGGCAATATTATATAGTCAAAAACAGGTTTGACAATTAAGCTATTATTAAAATATAGTTTCAGCATGATTATTGACGACCTCGCAACAATACGTCACCTTGTCATACCGGCGAAAGCCGGTATCCAGTTCTTATAACTCTGGATTCCGGATCTAGTCCGGAATGACAAAAAAGAAAGTATATTCAAGCATGCAGATTCAGGAAGTTTTTTCGGCATATAAAAAAGACCTGCAAGAGGTGGAAAAATACCTTAGCCGATATATAACTTCCGATGTTAAACTTATTCCCGAGGTTTCACGCCATCTGATTGGGAGCGGCGGCAAAAGATTCCGTCCGTTACTGTTATTAATCAGCGCGGCGCTTTGCGGCTACAAAAGGAAAAGCCGCTTCCCCATGGCCGCGGTGATGGAATTTATCCATACCGCCACACTGCTGCACGATGATGTCATTGACCAGGCAATTATGCGTCGTGGCAAGACTTCCGCCAACAACATCTGGGGCAACGCGGCCAGCGTCCTGGTGGGAGATTTTCTTTATTCCAAGTCATTCACCCTGATGACGGAAATCGGCAATATGCAGATATTGAAAATGATGTCAGATGTGACCAATGTCATGTCGGAGGGTGAAGTTTTCCAGCTCATGAAATGCGGCGATGTTAATCTTACCGAAGAAGAATATTTGACAATTATTCATAAAAAAACGGCGGTATTGATTTCCGCCGCCTGTTCATCCGGCGCCATTCTGGCAGGGGCATCTCAGGATAAAGTTGCCTCGCTGGCGCATTTCGGCCACAATATCGGCATGGCTTTTCAAATAACGGATGACACGCTGGATTACATGGCCAAAGAAAAAGATTTCGGCAAATCCATCGGCAAGGATCTGGAAGAAGGCAAAATGACCCTGCCGCTGATTTACGCGTTGAAAAAAGCAAAACCTGCGGAGAGAAAGCTAATTAAAGAAAAAGTATCGCGCAAGAAACTTTCTCAAAAATGCCTGAAAGAAATTCTGATCTTTATACAAGAACACGGCGGTATCGACTACGCCCTTAAATGCGCCCAAAAATTCATCACTGACGCCAAAGCAATGCTGGAAATCTTTCCGGAAAGCACTCAAAAAAAGCAACTCCACGCGGTAGCGGATTATATTCTTTCACGAAAAATATAGCACCATTCCCCTTATAAATTATTACCTTAGAACTAGTAATTTAAGGCAAGATAACGAAAGGCATTGAGCCATTATGCCGTTGACAATGTACCCCATATGTGCTACAGAACCAAGAATGGAGGAATAAAAACATGGCTAAAACAAATACTAAAATAAAAAGCGCTATGGTCCGCGCCCGCATAGAGCCGGCTTTAAAAACAAAAGCAGAAAAATATTTTGATATGCTGGGGCTATCAACAACTCAGGCAATTACTTTGTTCTTCAAGCAAGTTGAACTTCATCGCGGGTTGCCTTTTGAAGTAAATATTCCCAATGCCGAAACTTTAGCGGCCATGAAAGAAATAGAAAACGGAGGCGGCAAGAAATTCAAAAATGCAGATGAGTTATTCGACCACCTGGGCATTTGATGATGAAAAAAATTCATATCAGCACCGCATTTGAAAAAGATGTTGCAAGATTGGTTAAAAGAAACAAGGATATGGAAAAGCTCAAATCCGCAATTCGTTCTTTAGCGCGGGGAGAAAAGCTTGATCTAATATATCGAGATCATAAATTGACAGGAAACTATTATGGCTGTAGAGATTGTCATATAGAATCAGACTGGCTGTTGATTTACAAATACAATGAAGACACGTTATTTTTAGTACGAACCGGAACACATTCAGATTTATTTAAAAAGTAACGCGTAAACACTTTCACAAAAATAACTAAAAGATATTTTAAACACGGCGGTATTGATTACGTCCTTAAATGCGCGGAAAAATATATCGCTGACTCCAAAGCAATGCTACGCATCTTCCCTGAAAGCAAAGAAAAGAATCAGCTTTTAGCAATTGCAGATTATATTATTTCAAGAAGCACATAGCATAGGAGAAAGTACGTTACTTTCACCTACTAATAAATGACTTAAAAATGTCCTGACATTATTAATTACAACCCAAAAGACTCAACGAAAAAATCAGCCAGAGCAAGGCGCTAGCTTTACTGACGACTGTATTGGTTTTGCTCGAAGTGTTTTATTCTTCAGTATTCAATAAAGTAAATTCTGATATCTTGTTTCGGAACAAAATTAGTTAAGCTTGCTTCAAATCGTGAAGATGTCTTTTTTGTTAACTTTGGATAGCAGGTGCTAATATGTTTTCCATCATCTTTACTTTCGATAACCAAACGAAATGACCTGATAGGTTTTTTCCAATTATTTGCCGTAACAAGAATGTAATCCACATAAGTATAGTTACTAATATTAGGTCGTTTTTTTAACCATAGGTCAGCCTTTCCATCAATACAAGCATTTTGGGGAATTTCATTTTTTGATGAAAATAAAGCATAGCCCATGTAAGGTCTATACGAATGTCGAACTGTAACGGTTCCTTTGGCCGGAAATGTTTGAGTCCAATAATATTTCCTAGATACTTTCCAGTTTGGCCAGAGAAAATTATTGTCATTTATCACAAGATTGTTTTTGATCAGCAATTGCTGCTGAACTTTACTTAGTTTCTTAAAAAATAATTCCGGTATTTGCCCTTTATCTCTTTTCGGGTTGTAACGCGTAAATTCAGCAATTTTCCCGAAATCTTTGATTGATATTCCCATGTTTTCAAGCAATATTGTGTGATCAATTTTATTAACAAATGCCCTGATCTCTTCTTTATGCTTTATTCTTTTGCCATTTATTTCGACTATAAAATCGTCATACATCGGTTCCACAGTCATGTCCGATAAATCAAATTTATAATCTGGGATGGGGAACACAATCTCCGTAATTATATCGTTGTTTGAGTGATTCTTGAATATATAGCTGACCTCAATCTTGTTTTCACTTATGTAAAGGTCTTCTTTCTCAATCGAAATATTTTTTTCCTCTTTCAAATATATACCTGTAGCCGCTATTCCTGCTGCCGAATCATTGGCAAAAGAAATAGGGCTAAAGCATAAAATGACGAGGATGGCTATTGCTTGAATTAATATTTTAATCATTCTTGTTCTCCACTGAACACCATTATCTTTTTTTATAAATTTCTAGCCGATCAATTAGTATACCAACTTGGTATTTGCCGAAATTCTGATATTCACTACTTCATTAATCCCAGTAAAAGCGAAGACTGGTTTGCGTTTGTCCCTTAACAATATTCGCGGTGCTTTGTTTTTCTCTGCCGGATAGAGACGCGCTAACCGTGTATTTTCCCGTTGGCAAATCCGCATAAAACCAGGGACCTTCCGAAACGGCGTCAAGAACCTTTTTGCCGCTGTTATCATAAATTTTTACACGGACATCGGAAAGATATTCCCTGCTTTTAACCGCGAAGACAAGTTTCAGGCTATAGTTTTTGCCAATGCCGGTCAGCCTTTCGCGCTCATCCAAACCAATACCGCCGCTTATGTATGAAATGCCCTTGTATTCACCTTTACCCCCGGACGGGGCGCTGCTATCTTTCGTTGTCTGGTTTGTCGCGCAGCCGGAAACCAAAAGAATGACGCAAAACAATATGTTAATATAATTTCTTATTTGCCCCCCTGTGAACACGAAATTATATACCACTAAAAAACACCGGCTAAACCATGCGGCAATACATCTTTGCGTCTTTATCGCAATTCCTTTAAAACATGCTCCAGCCTGTCTATTATTTCCGGCTCAGCAACGGCAGTGGAAAATTCCTTAAGCCATTTACGGATATAATCTAAATCAACATCGGGTATTTTCAGCAATACGCCACGAACATCTTCAATGTCACGCGGACGGCCGGCAACGATTTTATGAATAATAAGATCTTCAGGCGCGGCAAAATTCACGTCATAATCAAGTATCCGAACTTTTCTGGAGTTTGCTATCGCCTGTCTTTCGTAAGGCGAAAAAGAAAAAATAAAGTCGATTCTTATTCCCGTCTCTTCTTCAAGAACGGGCAATACCATCGTTTCTCGCGCGAATTTTTTTGCATCGTCGGGCAATATTTTCAGTTTAAGATCAGCGGCAAGAGCGGTTATTATATCGAGTTTATCGATATCAACTCCCAGTGTTATATCAATATCGCGGGTCAGGCGTGGTTCGCCATAGAGCAAAACAGCCTGTCCGCCGATAAGCATGTAAGGAATATCGCGGCGTTCGAGCTGCGCGCCTATGGATGAGATGATTTTTTCGAACATGAATTAATCACCCGGGCGATGTTTATATCAACTTCTATCCCCGCCAACGGATCCTGGAAAGGCACTACTCCCAACGTAATCGCTTCCTGCCACATTGCGGAAAAAATATTGAACGCTTTTGGCGGCGCAAGCTGCCCTTCCCGGCGGACCAATGAATCCTCAAAGTCTTTTAGTATACGACTGTTTTTTATCATCATCTTTCCTGATATTATAAGTTTTATAAAATAATCCGTTGTCAATTACAAGCTGTATGGTTGCGTCATCTTGTTTAGATAATAATTCGCGGCGTGTAATATTGATCGGCAATATTACCCTCCCGCTCATCTTTCAGCGCCTGCGGCAGGTATTCCATGATATCACGCGCCGTTATTCCGTCCATTCCTTTTTTAGCCGCGGCTAAATCGCCCGCCAGGCCGTGAAGAAAGACACCTTTACGTGTCGCCTCTGGCGGCTTTAATCCCAGGCCGTACATCGCCGCGATACAGCCGGTGAGCACATCACCTGCGCCGGCTGTCGCCATGCCCGCGTTGCCGGTTAAATTAACAAAAACATGGCCATCCGGATAGCCAATCAAAGAATGCGCGCCCTTCAAAACGATAATGCTGTTTAGATTTCTTGCCGCCTCCCGCAAAACGGCGATTTTGTTTTTATCAATTTCGGCTTTTGATTTGCCGGTAAGCCGTGCCATTTCTCCCGGATGCGGCGTTAGGATGGTCGCGGCTTTTCTGTTTTGCAAAATGCCGGTATTTTCCGCAATCGCGGTAAGCCCGTCGCCGTCGATGAGCATTGGTTTTTTGATTTCCGCACTCAATTCTTTAACTAGTTGTTTTGTTTCCTCATCAAGCGAAAGCCCCGGGCCAATCACCACCATGTCCACTTTTGCCGCTGCTTCCAGCAGTTTCTTTTTGTTTTTGAGCGCAATGCTCTTTGCGGCGGTTTCTTCCTGCGGCAGGTAAACAATTTCTCTGCCTTTAACCGCGAGTTTGCCGATCATGGATTTTGGCGCGGCAAGCCTCGCGTAGCCGCCGCCGGATTTCATAAAAGACAAGGCCGCAAAATAAGGCGCGCCGTAATAACTTGCCGCCCCCGCGATAAACAAAACATCGCCTACTGAGCCCTTGTGCGCCTGAGCAGAACGGTGGGGCAGAGGAACATAATCATTGGTGGCAATTTTAAGATCTTTATTTTCCGTAAGTGAAAGCGGAAAGGAAATATGCGCGACAAAAAGATTACCGCATTGTTCAAAACCGGGATAAAGCATATTGCCGATTTTAGGCAGACCAAAAGTTACGGTGTAATCAGCTTTTATTGCCGCGCCCAGAATCTCACCGGTATCACCATTGACACCGGAAGGAATATCTAAGGACAGAACTTTCTTTTTGTTTTTCCTGTTGCTATTATTGACGAGCGCGATTACTTCCGCGGCCAACCCTGCCACTGGACGGTCCAGCCCCGTACCGAAAATCGCGTCAATAATCAAATCACAGTGCGCTACATCTTTTTTAGCCTGAGCCGCGCTTTGAAGCCGCGATACTTCTACCGGCAGTTTTTCGATGATCGCCATGTTAGTTCGGGCTACCCCTTTAAATTTTGCTTTGTCTCCCAGCAAAAATACTTTTACCCGGCCGCCGCCGGAGTGAAGCAGGCGCGCCACGGCAAGTCCGTCGCCGCCGTTATTGCCCGTACCGCAGAAGATAACAAATTTTTTGCCGCCAATGCCGGTTTCACTTTGTATTAAAGACACCGACGCCAGCGCGGCATTTTCCATGAGTATTTCTTCAGCAATACCCAAAGTTTCTATGCAGTGACGATCCATGAAACGCATTTCTTCGACGCTGGCTAACTTCATGTCTATCTCCCTTAAAGTAAACAATTTTGCGCGATAATCTGATTTATAGTAATATTACCTTTAGTTAACGCATTTGCCAACAATATTTTTCAGGAAGGATTAATTAATGCAGACACTGAGCGATGCCATCAAAAAACGCGTATCCTGCCGGACATATTCGGACAAGCCGATAGAAGAAAAAATCCTCCAGCAGCTTGAGTCAATAATCAGCGCTGTGCACGAAGGGCCTTTCGGCAACAAAACGAAATTCAAACTGATTAGCATGGAAACTATCAGCCCCGACCAATGGAAGAAAATGGGCACGTACGGCACAATCAGGGGAGCGAGTAATTTTCTGGCGGGAATAGTAAGCCCCGGCCCGCGGGCGATGGAAGATTACGGCTATTGCATGGAGACAGTAATTCTTAAGGCGACAGCGCTGGGACTGGTAACCTGCTGGCTGGGCGGCACATTTCAGGCGAGCTCTTTTGCCCGGGCGGCAGGATTACAAAAAGGCGAATTGATGCCCGCGGTAACGCCTGTAGGATATCCGGCCTCGCAAAAATCGCTGACGGAAAAAATAATGCGGCGCTTTGCCGGCTCCGATCATAGAAAACCCTGGCGTAATATTTTCTTTATTGATGATTTTTCTCATCCCCTGCCCGAAAATTCCGCTGGCAGATACCGTGAAGCGCTGGAGAATCTGCGCATCGCGCCTTCTGCTTCCAACAAACAGCCCTGGCGGATTTTATATGACGCGAAAGAGAATAATTTTCATTTTTTTGTCGAGCGTTCGCGCCAATACAAGATGCTGGGGATAGCTCATCTACAGGATATTGATCTGGGAATAGCGATGAGCCACTTTGAAATTACTGCTCGCGAACTGACGCTCCCGGGCAGATGGAAAATTATACCCGACGCCCCAAAAGAAAAAAATCTGGAATACATTGTCAGCTGGCAATCCAAATATTAAATTTTAATTTAATCAATTCTGAGAACTTTGGCGCCCTTGATTTTGCCATCTTTGAGTTCCGTCAGCGCGCGGTTGGCATCCTCCAGTGGATATTCTTCCACTTCCGGAATTATCGGAATTTTAGCGGCAAACTTTAAAAATTCATCAATGTCGCGGCGTGCCACGTTGGCGATGCTTTTAATTTCTTTTTCTTCCCAAAGATGTTTGGCGTAATCAAGCTTCAGAAGATAATCTTTGTCCGCCTCCTCTTTGCGGATGGCGTTGATAACCAGCCTTCCCACCGGCACCAGATTTTTGAGCGCTTCAACCACCGGCTTCCAGGCGGGCGTGGTGTCGATTATCGCCTGCAATTTCTCCGGCGGCTCATCGGCCGTATCTCCCGCCCAGGCCGCGCCCAACTCGAGGGAAAAATTTCTTTCGCGCTCGGCACGGGCAAAAACAAATATTTTGCTTTGGGGATAAAGAAATTGAGATAATTTCAAGACCAGGTGGGCCGAAGCGCCGAATCCCGTTAGCCCCAGGTTCTGACCGTCTGACAACTTGGCTAACCTGAGCGAGCGGTAACCAATCGCGCCAGCACACAAAAGAGGCGCGGCCTGAGCGTCACTAAATATTTCCGGTATGGAAAAAGCAAAATTTTGGTTGATTTTGATATACTCGGCATAGCCGCCGTGGGTATCACGTCCGGTCGCCTGAAAATCCGCGCAGAGATTTTCGTCGCCGGTAAGGCATCGCGGACATTTCCCGCAGGCGCTGTAAATCCAGCCGATGCCGACGCGATCATTTATTTTGAATTTATTTGCCTGCGCGCCGCGCCGGGCTACCTTGCCGACAACTTGATGCCCCAAAATCATGGGAAAACTAGGCGGCGGTGTCCTGCCTTCGATTTCATCAAGCTCTGTGTGACAAACACCACAGGCGGAAATCTTAATCAATACTTCCTCGCCACCGATTGCCGGAAGATCCATATCAGCCAGTTTCAGCGGCCGGCGGTTTTCTCTTAAGCTGCCGGTTTTCTCTAAAATATAAGCTTTCATTCGCAGCGCTTGAAAAAAGCAATCGTCAATCCTGTATTTTCAGCGCCGCGGGCATTTCCAGGGGAATATCCACGGGCTGAACATATTTTTTGACCGTCTCCTGCATGCCGCCAATGTTCAATTTCTCAAACAGGAAAGAAAACTGCTTTTCGAGTTGAGCGCCCAGTTTGTCGCGCGTTTTCGCGGGCAGGTGCCAAAGCTCCAGCTTGAAAGGTCCAAAGCCTTTTTTGCGTGTTTTATAAATGAACTGTTCCTCCGTGTCTTTTTCCTTCCACTCATTCTTAAAATTGGTTTTGAGGTACTGATATATTTTTTCCCTCAGGTCGGCGGGAAATGTCGCGCTATCGTAAATGATATTCTGGAAACCTGTAGCCAGATGAATTTCAGCTGTACCCACAGCCGGAAATTTGTCGAAAGCCTCGTCAGGTAAAGTTGATGCCCCGTGCTGAACGGCTCCGGCCATGCCATACTTCGATCGTGCTACCTCGGATAATTCTTTTAAAACATCAAAATCTATTTTGACTTCCGCCACAGTTCCATCCGCCATCGGAACTCCGCCATGTGTCGTTCCGGTCTGCACGCTTATTTTGCTGATTCCCTCAAGGGACGGCCCGTTTTTTTTGAGCTCCTCTTGGTAACCTTCCATAAACGCATGAAGTTCTTCCACGGTACTGTTTTTACCGCCCACTTCACCTATCTCGCCGCCCACGGAAATTGTGACACCCTCCGGTTCCAAATCCCTAATCATGGTGGTCAGCTCAGCCGCCAGCACGTAGTTTTTCTTCTGCTGTTGTTTAACAGTGTTTTTCGTTAAATCCACCAGTGTGGATGTATCGATATCGATATTATAAAATCCCGCGTCAATCGCCTCCCAAATCAGATTCTTCACCGTCTGTGTTTCTGTTGCGGCATCGGCGGCGAATTTCTTTGCGTTAATCTGAAAATGATCGCCCTGGATAAAAATCGGCCCCCGATAACCGGTTTTAATCGCCGCGGCTTTCACGGCGCAGGCATATTCAACGGGTCTTTGCATCGTATAATCAATTTCCGAGCGGGCAATTTCAAAGATAACAGGCCCCGCCTTCGCTTTCATGGCGGCGCGAAATATTGCCTGTGCCGCATCATAGGTGAGCATCCGGATATTAACTGCCGGCACGGTAAAGCCCGTAATTTCACTACGCCCCATCGCCTCATAAAGAGGCTGTATGGAAGAAGAGTAAATCCCCAGCGTACGCGCCGTATTGCGAATGAGCCAGCACGCCGCTTCCTGTGTTGATTTATCAGCACTGAACACGGCTGTGTAAATTAAGTCGTCAATCAGCTTGCCCCTTAGCTTTGGTTCGTCGAGTATGCTGATATCGCGGCCATCCAGCTTTATAATCGGCGCGCATTTTTTCTTCAACTGCCCCATATTCTCAAAAATCATAAACGCTCCTTTATAAACATTCTAATAATAACTAATTCATGATTCTTTGGACCGCCTTAATTTTGGCGTGCAAATTAATCAAATAAGCCTCCTGCGGCTGCTTGTCGCCGTCAATAGGGTCGTATTCATCCCGTTTGATGATGGAAGCTATTGTGTCATAATCATCGCCGTGATTTCTTAGCAGTTTTTCAATTGCTTCACGAAACCTCTTCGTGTGTTCTATCGCGCGGGGCATATAGTTTCTGGCGTCATCTCCTGTATAATAATAACCGTGCGCCAGCACCAGTATTTCCACATCATAGGCCGCAAGTTTTTTAAGCGAGTCCAGATACACATGATAATCCGTCAAAAATTCACTGAAAATATAATCGCCCAACCCCGGCACCCCTACTGATTCCGAAGGAATCAATATCTTATACTCGGGAATGTAAAAACTCAGCATATCCCGGGTGTGTCCGGGGGTTTTTATTATTTCCACATGGAGGTTTTGCGCCACCTCTACTATCTCGCCGTCTTCCAGCACCCGGTCAACTAAAAAAGGCTCAAAGTGAACTTTGCCGTCCGAATCGAATGCATTGAGCCTTTTTATCAGCTTAATTGCGGAAGGCTTCTTTATAATATCGCTCGCCTCTGCCGAAGCGGCAATTTTCAGGCCAGGCATGAATCTTTTGAGCAACCCGGCCGCGCCGCAGTGATCAAAATGCACGTGAGTTAAAAACAGGTATTCCGGTCTCCTTTCCCCCATCAGCCGGAGACTTTCGCGCCAATAATGCTCGCCAAAAATATATACGCCCGCGTCAAAAATTATTGGGTGCTTGCCATCCAGCAAATATGACGGAACGGCAGACGGCCCCAAACAATAAAAACTCTCCTTGATTTTAGCCGGTTTACTTTCATGTATCATCGCTAACAGTCCTGCTTCTACAATTTGCCGCCGCTCTTATCTCGCGCCGTGGAAAAATCAGACCAGAAATTGTTTCGCCAATTCTACTTCCGCGCGACTGCCGATGTAAACAGGAGAACAATGATTAATATTTTCCACCTTTAGGGAAAGAATATCATCCTTGCCGTCCGTGGCCATGCCGCCGGCCTGTTCCATAATAAAAGCCATGGGCTGCAATTCGAACAAAAGCCTTAATTTCCCGCGCGGAGATTTGAGCAGGGCCGGATAGGTAAACAAGCCTCCTCGCTTTATCAGCACCTGATTAATATCAGGCACAAACCCTCCGCTGTAACGCAACTTGTATCCTTCTTTTTCCAGATGCTCGACAAATTTCTGATGCCCAGGCAACCAATCGCGGCGCAATCCGCCGGGAGAAAAGATGGACCCTTTTTCCTTCATCACAATATTTTCCTGCGCCAGCACATATTCGCCTTCGCGGTTTAGCACGAATTCATGCGCCCCCTTGCCCGCGGAATAAATCATCGTGATAAGCGGCCCGTAAGTAATATAAAGCGCCGCCGCCATCGTATTGCGTCCCTTGTCCAGTATGGCTTCTTTGTGAATTCCGATAATCGTTCCGATAGCCAGGTTTGTTTCCACCAGAGATGAGCCATCCAACGGATCGGCGGCAACAATATACTTTCCCCTGCCGGAACCTGTTTTGACTATTTCCCTGAGCTCTTCCGAGGCGTATTCTCGCACGAACCCGGAATACTGAAGCTGATTTTTCATGATTTCATCGGCAGCCCTATCCAGGGAAAGCTGATCTTCTCCGTAGATGTTTTTGAAACCGGCCAGCTTGCGGTTGGCTTCATGTATTTTGGCGGAGATGTATTTTCCCACCACCGCAATCTGCCAGATAAGTCTTCGTAATTCCTCTTCCACACCGGCCATCCACATGTGACGCCGCAAATCAACGATGTTTTTCGTGTAATCGTTAATCCCTTCTCCCATATTTTCCTCCGCAACCGATTAATTATGAAAACTATCGACCGAAACCTGATATTTTTTTGTTCACTTTTTTACCGCATTGTTGAATAACATTCTTTGCGATTACATGCAAATATTAAGGCAACGTTCATATCTTCCCTTTTTTGCTATATTTTATAAGTATTTAATTTTATATCAGATAACGGCACAAGACATTGTGAGATGTACTTAAATGGCCAAAGCTCAAGCTCATCTGCACCTCGCGGCGCCATTTTTACAAAAGCGCGACGGCGGCTTTTAGCGTTGACTTCGGCAGTTCATTGAGTTAATAAAGTTCACCTTTTTCGCTTTTTGCGCGGGTTTTTATTATTTCTTTAAAATTTAACCAGGAGGTTGTGGTGAGTTCTTCAAAAAAATATAAAATTGCCGTTATTCCCGGAGACGGAACAGGCCCGGAAGTTATCAGCGAGGGAATTAAAGTCCTTAAGGCCGTCGCCGCGAATGAATCCATCAAGTACGATCTGGTCAATTACGACCTGGGCGGAGAACGCTATAAAAAAACCGGCGAGGTTCTGCCGGATTCCGTTTTGGAAGAACTCAAAAAATTCGATACTATTTACCTGGGAGCAATCGGCCACCCCGACGTAAAGCCCGGCATTCTGGAAAAAGGACTGCTGCTGCGCCTGCGCTTCGAGCTTGACCAGTATATTAATTTGCGGCCGGTAAAACTTTACCCCAATGTCCCCTGCCCGCTCAAAGACAAGGGCCCCAAAGATATTGATTTTGTCGTCGTGCGCGAAAACACGGAAGGACTCTACACCGGCGCCGGCGGGGTGTTGAAAAAGGGAACTCCTGATGAGGTCGCCACGCAGGAATCAATCAATACCCGAAAGGGAGTGGAGCGTTGCCTGCGCTACGCTTTCAAATACGCGCAGAAACGAAATAAAGAGAAAAAACTCACGCTGTGCGGCAAAACTAATGTCTTAACTTACGGCTTTGACCTGTGGGAACGCACCTTTTATGAAGTGGCCGAAGATTATCCCGATATCAAAACAGATTACGCGCACGTGGATGCCACCTGCATGTGGATGGTAAAAAATCCGGAATGGTTCGATGTTATCGTAACCGACAATATGTTCGGCGATATCATCACCGATTTGGGCGCCATGATTCAGGGCGGCATGGGAATCGCGGCGGGCGGCAATATCAACCCGGAAGGCGTCTCCATGTTCGAACCGATCGGCGGCTCCGCTCCAAAATATACCGGACAAAATGTGATTAATCCGCTGGCAACCATCTGCGCCGGCGGCATGATGCTGGAAACACTAGGGGAAGACAAGGCAGGAAAAAGAGTGGAAAACGCGGTAATAAAGCTTCTGGAAAGCGGAAAACTAAAAAGTCTTGATGCCGGCAAAATGGGTATGACAACAAGTCAAATCGGCGACTGGCTGGCTGAAAATATTTAACCTCTATCAATCGCCTGCCTGATATTTCTGCAGTTTGCTGCGCAGTGTTTTGCGGGTAATTCCCAGACGGCGCGCGGCTTCGCTTTTGTTGCCGCCGCAGGTATTGAGCGCGTCCAGAATGCTTTTTTTCTCCATATCTTCCAGCGACATATTTTGCTCCTCTTTACTTTCTTCAGGAGCATCGGAAGAAATGTTGTCTTCCATAATCAGCGATATCTCTTCAGCATCAACAAAATCCGACCGCGATAAAACCACTGCCCTTTCCACAGCGTTCATTAACTCCCGGATATTCCCCGGCCAAGCATAGGCGAGAATCTTTTCCATAGCCCGCGGCGTGAATCCACGGATTTCTTTTTTATTGCGCGCGGCAAACGATTCCAGAAAATGCTGCGCCAGTAGCGGGATATCTTCTTTTCTTTGACGCAGCGGGGGCACATGCAGGAAAACAACATTGAGCCGGTAAAACAAATCTTCCCGGAAGTTTCCTTTTTGAATTTCTTCTTTTAAATCTTTATTGGAAGCGGCAATTAAGCGCACATCAATTTTAATCACTTCCGCCCCGCCCACGCGGGTTACTTCCCTTTCCTGCAAAACGCGCAAGAGCTTCACCTGCATCGCCTTGGACATTTCGCTTACTTCATCGAGAAATAAACTGCCGCCCTGCGCCTGAATAAATTTGCCTTCACGCCTTCGCTCCGCTCCGGTGAACGCGCCTTTTTCATGGCCGAAAAGTTCGGATTCCAGCAGTGTTTCCGTCAGCGCCGCGCAGTTAATTTTTACAAACGGCGCTTCTTTGCGCTCGCTATTGAAATGAATGGCGTTGGCAATCATTTCCTTGCCCGTGCCCGATTCTCCGGAGATCAAAACCGTGGCTTCCGTGGGGGACACCTGCGCAACAGTTTCCAGAAGCTTGGCCATCTCTTTGCTTTGGCCGATGAGGTTTTGCCGGTCGAACTGCTCTCCCAACCGGTTTTTTAAATATTCGTTTTCTTTTTTAAGGCGGTTGTGTTCGGTGGCGCGATCAATTGTGATTTTCAGCTCATCAAAATCCAGCGGCTTGGTCAGATAATCATAAGCGCCTTTTTTGAGAGCGCTTACCGCCGTTTCCACCGAGGCATAGGCTGTCATAATAATTACCGGAATTCCCGGATTGATTGTTTTTATTTGTTGCATCGCTTCAATTCCGGAAACATTGAGCATGCGAATATCCATCAAAATCAGGTCAAAAAATTTTTGTTTTACCTTTTCGATTGCCACGGATCCGTCGTTAGCGTCAGATACTTTATAGCCCCAACCACCCATCAGCTTTTTGAGCATTGTCCGGTGGGGCAAATCATCATCCACAACCAAGATAGTCTGTTCAGCCTTCATCCATGCACTCCTTAATTATACTTTTACTTAACGCGGAAAATATAAAGATACTTTTGTCCCTTTTCCTCTGGCGCTTTCGACAGATATTTTTCCGCCATGAGCTTCCATTATTTTTTGGACTACTGCCAGCCCTAAACCGGTTCCCGCCGGCTTGGACGTAAAATAAGGATCGTAAATCCGTGGCAGGTCATTCTCTCCTATCCCTTTTCCCGTATCTTTGACCACTACCTGAACACTTTCTTTTTCCTCAATAATATCTATATCGAGACTGCCGCCTTTTTTCATCGCCATCAAAGCGTTTAAAAAAATGTTGAGCAGAACCTGCTTTACTTTGTCCGGATCAGCTTCAACAAACGGTTCATTTTTTCCCACATTAATATTTACAGTAACATTATTATTGCTAACTTCAGGTTCAACTAATTTTACCGTATGCTCAACAAAAGAAGAAAGACGGGCGCTTTCTTTTTTTAGATCCATTGGCCGGGCAAATTCAATGAGCTGTGTAATGACGCGGTTTAATCTTTCCACCTCGTCAATGATAATATCCGCCGTTTTTTTATCTTCGCTGTCGGATTGCAATCTCTCTTTCAAATAAACGGCAAAGCCCTTGATGGAACTGAGCGGATTTCTGATTTCATGCGCCACGCCGGCGGCCAGGGAACTGATGGATGTCAGGTGGCGGCTTCTGGCCACCTCTTTTTCCAACTCGCGGATTTGAGTCACGTCACGTATCAGCAACATTTTTCCGCTGGAGATATCATCATCGACAAGTACCGCGCCAAGAACTTCCCATTTTTTCTTTTCGCCGTCGAAAGCGGTTATTTCAATATCCTGCTCCACAAGGCCGCCCTTTGCGGGCAGCCCTGCAAGGAGATTCTGCAGGGGTTCGGGTAAATTTTCCGTATATTTTGCCTCTGACAAATCAGGGCAGGACACTTCCAGAATTTCCTGCGCTTTTTCATTGCAGCTGATTATTTTGCCACCGCCATCGAACGCAACAAGCCCGACGGGCATATTTTTTATCAGCGTTTCCGAAAAAACCTTCATGCGCGAAAGAGTAGAGCTGGTTAAGCGATAAGCCTGAACCAAAAAAAGAGAAATAATGGCCAAAGAACCAACGAGCAAAAGAACAATTATTCTTATAATTGTATTGCGTGTATCAACGGCAGTCGCTTTTTCAATCTTACCCATGTTAAAGCCCACATAAATCACGAATTCCCCTTGAACTTTTTCTGGCCCATTAGGATGTTCCTGATAATCAAGATACAGGGGGAACAAACCCCGGTACACTTCAAAAGTGTCAGCGCCCTGTGGATTGGCTGTTTGACGCCACTTGGTTTCCCTACTTTGCGCGATTTGAGCCGTATCCAGATCCAAACCGTATTTCTGGGAAATCATGGACGGATCGCTATCCGCGATAATACTGCCTTCGTTATCAGTCACAATTATATAGTCAATGTCCGGCTGTTGAGCTATTGCTATAAGTAATTTTTGCATGTTAAAGATGCGATTTTTTTCATCCGCCGCGTCACTCATTCCCGCTTCAAAAGAGCGAATTAAGGTCGCGCCTTTTTCCACAAAAATTTCCACCGCTTTTTTTTCTTGCCGCTGGAACTGCGCCATCGCCATCATGGCGAAAATAACAGCTATAACCGCAACGGCGCTGATGGCCGCCCACAGAGAAATATCAAAACGGATTTTTCGTCTTCCTTTATTCATTATTGACGACACCATTTAATTCTCCGGATAAATATTACCCACACGGATATTTATGCTGGGTACATATTATCCATATATCGGCTGCTAATGCAAATGATTTATTGTCTGCATCATAATTTCTTCCGTTATTACAGAAACTTAAAAAGTAACAACGCCGATGGCACAACCCTTGCTTTATATCAGGCCAAATAAATGAAATTACCTCATAAAGGAGATTAGTGATGAAAAAATTAATGTTAACATTGGCAGCATCCGGGCTCGTCGTGCTTTTAGCGATGCCCTCTTTTGCTATTGGCCCGCGCGAGGGCAGGGGTCCGCAAGCGAAATACGGAAACACCGATTATTCCGACCGCGGATATCATCGTGATAAAGCGCTTACAAGATTGAATCTGACCGATGAGCAGAAAACCAAAATTGAAGCTCTCAGGTTAGCTCATGACAAAAATGTCCGTCCGATCAGAGAGGAAATGTTTGATAAATCCGTGGAACTGCGCAGGCTGTGGTTACAGCCCGACCCGGACAAAAACAAAATAAATGCCAAGCAAAAAGAAGTAAGGGCACTGCGCAACAAATTGGAAGATAAACGAACAGATTTTCGTCTGGAAGTTAATAAAGTGCTGACACCCGAGCAGAAAGAAACACTGGCCACCTATGGCTGGGGCAGAAAACCCGGGTACGGTCCGCGCGGCGGCAAAAGAGGACCCGGCAGCGGTTACGGTCCGGGAATATGCTACTAAAACCTTCTGACCAGTATTACCTCCTTTCCGAAAAACGGGAGAGAATAAACTCTCCCGTTTTTTTACATTAAAGCAAAAATAGTTTATAATACTCGTCATGGGGAAAAAATTTGCGGCGATAAATTACTGGAAATATCCTTTGCGGACTTTAACCCGTCTCGCGGCAATTATATTTTATTCTCTGGCCGTTTTTTTTATTTTCACGGGCTGTCAGACAACGCCTGTCGCTCATGTGACAGAAACTCTTCCCGAAGACAAGTCCCAAAAAGCTGAAATTCTTGTCGCCTACGCCACCCGCGCCGGTTCGACCATCGAAGTCGCTCAGGCGATAGGGGAAAAACTGGCAGCGGTTGGAGCCGCTGTTGATGTAAAACCCGTAAAAAACATCGACAACCTGGACGGTTACCGGGCAGTTGTTCTGGGAAGCGCCATCCGCCGTGGCGCTGTATTGCCGGAGACGGCAAAGTTCGTCAAAAAACACAAAGAAGAACTGAACAAAATGCCGGTTGCTTATTTTATCGTTTGCATGATTACCAGGGAAGACACGGAAAAAAACCGCGCGAGAGCCTTCTCCTACCTTGAACCTTTGGTTGCGCAGGTTCCCCCGCGTGATACAGGGATTTTCACCGGAAAACTTGATTACTCCACATTGAACTTCATTGAATTATTAATCATAAAATATTTCATCGGCACGCCGGAGGGCGACCTGCGCGATTGGAAAATAATTAATGATTGGGCGGAGCGCCTGAGTCGCAAATTACGTGTATTTTAAAAGATGTTAGGATTATTTGAACAAACGATGCTGATAAATGTAATAAGCCTTACCAAAAATGCCCTCATTCATTGCTGATTGCTGCTTGGTAAAAAATAAAATACTATTTATTTGCTTATGCCAATCCGCATGTTAGGGAAATAATCATTGTTAGTCCTATATTAAATGATACCAACAGCCAAACAAGGATTACTTTAATCCAATTATTTGTTTTATCTTTAAAGTCCTCTTCCGGTGGCGCAAAAATAATGTTCATAAAAATAATGAACCCAATCCATGCCAGCCCTAGTGAAAAAAATAAAGATAGAAGCGATGGTTCTGCACCCCATTTAGGAAACCGTTTCATAGTCAGTGCACAGTGAGATGACCGACCTGTTCTTTAGTAAACGTAAGC
>DSAV01000099.1 GCA_011046295.1 Deltaproteobacteria bacterium
ATACCATCCTTTGTGGATAAGTATTCATATAACCCATCCGGATGAGTTGACGCCCGAGATGAGCGCCGCCTGTATCCGCCTGGCCGACGCGGGAATTCCACTGGGCAGTCAGACCGTTCTTCTGGCCGGTATTAATGATGATGTTTCCACGATGACGCGACTGGTACAAGGTCAGCTCCAGATTCGTGTGCGTCCTTACTATCTTTATCAATGCGATCCGATTCCCGGCTCTTCGCATTTCCGCACACCGATCAGCAAAGGCCTGGAAATCATCCGTGGACTGCGCGGGTATACAACCGGCTACGCTGTGCCGACTTATGTGGTCGACGCGCCCGGCGGAGGCGGAAAAATTCCTCTGCTTCCCGAATATGCCATAGGCTGGGATAAAGGCGACCTTGTCCTGCGCAATTATGAAGGAAATATATTCCGTTATCCCGACAATCATGATGAGTTTAAGGATATACACTAGCCGGCGGCGGGAAGCGGACAGCTCTGATTGAGTATGACCATTAAAAAACTCAAGATCGGCCTGACCTATGATTTGCGCGAGGATTATTTAAAAGAAGGATACTCTCTCGAGGAAACAGCCGAATTCGACCTCCCCGATACAATTGAAGCTCTGGAAAACGTTATCCGGGATATCGGCCATCAGCCCGATAGAATCGGCAACGTCAAGGCGCTGGTGCGCCGCCTGGCGGCCGGAGACAAATGGGAGCTTATTTTCAATATCGCCGAGGGACTGCATGGCTTCGGACGCGAAGCTCAGGTTCCCGCCATTCTTGACGCCTTTGGTATTCCGTATACTTTTGCCGGACCGTTGGGACAGGCTCTTACGCTGCATAAAGGCATGACCAAACATATCGTCCGTGATTTGGGTGTTCCCACCCCGGATTTTTTTGTTGCGGAATCCGCGGATGACCTGTCGCAAATAAAACTGCCTTACCCTCTTTTTGCCAAACCGGTTGCCGAAGGCACGGGAAAAGGCGTTACTTCTGCGTCTAAAATCACCGGCGAAACACAACTTAGGGAAGTATGCACCATGCTGCTGGGCAAATTCGGCCAACCGGTTATCGTGGAAGAATATCTGCCCGGACGCGAATTTACCGTGGGAATTCTGGGAACCGGGAAAAACGCGCGCGCGCTGGGCGCGCTGGAAATAATCCTGCTGGCAGAGGCGGAACTGGATGCTTATTCCTATGAGAACAAGGAACATTATGAAAATCTCGTGGATTATAAACTTGTGGACGATGCGCAGGCCCGTCAGGCCATGGAAACAGCTTTAAGGGCGTGGCGCGGACTGAACCTGAAAGACGCCGGCCGCATTGATTTGCGCTGTGATGCCAACGGGGTGCCCAATTTTATTGAGGTAAATGCCCTGGCCGGGTTGAATCCCGTGCGCTCTGACTTACCCATTCTATGCAAGAGCTTGGGCATGAAATATCATGAATTAATCAGCGCTATAATCGATTCGGCGCTTCAGCCCGGGTAATTAGTTTTTTGCGTATGAAAAAAATAGCGATCCTGCACAGCGACGTTACGGCCGGCTCATCCAAAGATGAAATTGACTGCCTTGAGCAGGCGCGCGCGATATCACAGGCGTTACGAAGCTTGGATTATGAGTGCGCGCTTTTGCCTTTTTCGCTCGACCTCAAACAGACAATGGATAAGCTCAATACTCTGAAGCCGGACGTTGTTTTCAATATCGTGGAAACCGTGGGAGGCAGGGGCAGCCTGGTTTATTTTTCCCCCGCCATACTTGACGCCATGCAATTTCCTTATACGGGCTGCGGGACAAGGGCAATGTGGGAAACATCGAATAAACCCCTGTCCAAAACAATCATGCGCCGGGCGGGCATCGCCACGCCGGACTGGATAACTCCGGACAGCCCAAAGCTTACATCAGCACCGGCGCCCACATATATTATCAAGTCTTCCTGGGAACATGCCTCCATCGGCCTGAGTCCGGATTCTCTGGTGAGTCACAGCGGCATAAAAAACCTTTTAAAGGAAATCAGCGCGCGCAGGGAAAAGCTCGGCGGGGAGAGTTATGCCGAAGCTTACATCGACGGGCGGGAATTTAATATTTCCCTCCTCTCCTCCCCGTCAGGCGTAAAAGCGCTGCCGGCGGCCGAAATCATTTTTCAAAACTACGCTCCCGGCAAGCCGAAACTGGTTGATTACAATGCAAAATGGGAGGAAAATTCTTTTGAATACAACAATACCCTCCGGACCTATGATTTCACGCGGTCCGACGATAAACTGCTCAAACATCTGCGCGAAATCAGCATCCGCTGCTGGGAGGTTTTCGGCCTGCGCGGATACGCCCGCGTGGATTTCCGTGTTGACAGCAATAATAAGCCATGGGTTCTGGAAATAAACGCCAATCCGTGCCTTTCACAGGATGCCGGATTTGCCGCGGCGCTGGAAGAAGCAAAAATAGAATATCCGGAGGCGATGGAGATGATTGTCGCCGACGCCCTGAGGGAAAAGAGATTTACATGACAAGTAAGAACGTAACATACAGACAGGAAATAAAACAATCCGATATCGCGGCAATTAAAGAAATTGTCAGCTCCAGCGGTTTTTTTTCCGCGGCGGAAATCGAAATAGCCATTGAACTGGCGCAAGACAAACTTGACTGCGGCCACGACAGCTCCTACCGGTTCTTATTCGCCCAAAAAGAGGGGGCGGTTGCCGGTTACACCTGCTGGGGGTTTATCCCGGCCACAATCGGCAGTATCGACCTGTACTGGATTGCCGTGCACAAGGATAGCCGCGGCAGCGGTTTGGGCAAACAACTTCTTGCCGAAACGGAAAAGCTCATCCGGCAGGCAGGGGGACGCCAAATTTACGCTGAAACATCATCACGCGGCCAATACCTGCCGACACGCCGTTTCTACGAAGTTTGCGGTTATCAGCAAGGCGCCTTTCTGCAAGATTTTTACGCTCCGGGCGATGGCAAAATCATTTTCGTCAAAACCATCAAATAACCCGGCGAAAAGTTATTTAATTGAACCAGGTAAATCTCCCTTACCCTTCTTTGATATCAGCCAAAACAGCGACGGAGATTTTTTATTATTAGTTTTTTTCACTTGGGTTCTTTGGGCTTAATCGTTTTGCAAAATAATATTGATATTTTTCAATTTTTACCGTATTTCTTTGACGTGGATATAGGGTTTGTAAAATTTTAACGGAAGATTACGCGCATGAAAAAAAAATTAACTCCTTTCACCAAGAAACAGCTGGAAAAAATAATTGAAACGCATCCCACGCCTTTTCACATTTATGACGAAAAGGCCATCAAGGAAAATGCGCGTACCTTGAAAACAACTTTTTCCTGGAATGAAGGCTTCAAGGAGTTTTTTGCCGTTAAAGCCGCCCCAAACCCTTATCTTATGAAGATTCTCCATAAAGAAGGTTTCGGCGCTGATTGCAGTTCTCTTGCCGAATTGCTTCTGGCGCAAAAAGCGGGAATAACAGGAGAGGAAATCATGTTTTCCTCCAACGACACACCGTCAGAGGAATTTATAAAAGCCCGGGAAATAAACGCCACGATCAATTTGGATGACATATCGCATATCGCGTTTCTGGAAAAGCACGCCGGCCTGCCGGAAATCATTTGTATGCGCTACAATCCCGGCCCCTTAAAAAAGGGGAACGTCATTATCGGACATCCGGAAGAGGCGAAATACGGATTCACCCGCGAGCAATTATTCGAAGGGTACAAAATATGCAAAGTAAAAGGAGTCAATCGCTTCGGCATTCACGCCATGGTTGCCTCCAATGAACTGAACGCCGATTATTTTGTCGAAACCGCCGAAATTTTGTTTGAACTGGTCGCGGAAATTTCCCAAATGCTGGGCATCCGTTTTGAATTTGTCAATCTCAGCGGAGGAGTGGGCATTCCGTACATTCCCGAACAGGAACCTATCGACCTTGAAGCTTTGAGCCGCGGCGTCAAGGAAAAATATGAATCCATTATCATCGCGGGAGGCTTAGGGCCGCTGAAAATATTTACCGAATGCGGCCGCTACATTACCGGGCCTTACGGCTACCTTGTTTCGCGCGTATTGCACATCAAAGATACTTACAAGAAATTCGCCGGACTGGATGCCAGTATGGCCAATCTGATGCGTCCTGCCATTTACGGGGCATATCACCACATCACAGTCATGGGTAAAGAAAATGAGCCGCACAACATTGCCTACGATGTCACAGGTTCTCTTTGCGAAAACAACGACAAATTCGCCATTGACCGCCTCCTGCCCGAACTAGAACCAGGAGATATCGTCGTCATTCACGACACGGGAGCGCACGGCCATGCCATGGGTTTCAACTACAACGGCAAGCTGCGCTCGGCGGAATTGCTGCTAAGAGATAACGGCAGCGTCATGCAGATACGGCGCGCCGAAACCATTGATGACTACTTTGCCACGCTTGATTTTACCTCTTTAGCCTCATTCAAGGTTTAACCGCGGGCTTTTTCTGCCTGCGGATAAAATCTCCCGCGCGGATAAATTCCCACAAATCTCTTCAAAAACATTTTGTAATTAACTCCAGGCAGTTTCACGCCGGCCGGTAAGTTGAAACAAGAATTATTGCAATATTCTCAGAGGCTATGATAATAATGCTTAAGATCTTTGGATGTCCGCGTGTTTTGCCGGCTGCCTTAGCATCCGCAGGTAGGCGATATGAGAAAAATAAAAGAATCGACATTTTCTGATTTTCGTCACGGTATTATCCTGACACTTCTGGGTCTGCTCATCGCTTTATTCTTCTGGCCTCCCCTCGAAAGAATAGAATACAGCCTTTATGATGTAGGCGCGCGTCTGCGCGTAAAGTCATCCGTAGCGCCGGTGGCAGTTATCGCCATCGACGAAAAAAGCATAGCAAATTTCGGACCGTGGCCTTGGCCACGTTCTTATATCGGTTTTATGATTGACCTTCTGGACGCTTATGATGCCAGAGTAATCGGCCTGGACATCATTTATTCGGATAAAGACATGAACCGCGGCTTGAAAGAAGTTCTTAACATTATTCAAACAATTGAAGATAACCCCCAGTATTCCAAAAAAAACATCAGCACGATAATTTTGCTTGCGGCGCTCAAAGACGCGGAAAAAAGGCTCGATAATGACGCGATTCTGGCAGACTCGCTTGCCATGAGCGATAAGGTTATCCTGCCGCTGCATTTCAACTTGGGCAGGGAGAAAAATCACGCTTTTGACGTTTTGCCTGATTTTATCGCGCAGAATGCTTTGTTTCCCTTTTGGCCGGACAACAGCTTGCCGGCGTATGAGATGACTGCGCCGCTCGATATATTTTCCCGAAACGCCCAAAGGCTGGGACATATGAACATCGTTGCCGATAGTGACGGAACTGTGCGCAGCGACACTGTTTTCATAAAATATGGCAATTATATATTTCCTTCCCTGGCGCTGCAGCTCGCACTGGCATATTTCAACATAGATTTGCGTGACATAGACATGGAGAACGGCTTGAATTTAGGGCCAACAACAATCCCCCTGGTTGACGGCAAAAAAATGCTTATAACGTATAAAACCGACATACCTTATTATTCGTTTCTGGAAGTCATTAACAAAACAATACCCGCCGAGGCATTCAAAGACAAAGTTGTTATTATCGCGCCCAGCACCGTTGCATTGGGAGACTTACAGGTAACTCCCGCCACGCACAATGTTCCTTCAGTAAAAATAATTGCCAATTCTGTCGATAATATTTTAACCAATGATTTTATAACCCGCCCCGACTGGGCATATTCGCTGGAATTAATGCTGATTTTTTTCTTCGGGCTTTATGTTGCTCTTGTCGTTCCGCGCCTCAGAGTCAGCATCAGCGCTGTTTTATCTGCTTTGCTTCTGGCTGCTTCTCTGGCAACGGGCGTGTACTTTATGGCCGTTTACGGCTACTGGATTAAGGCAGTTTATCCTTCGCTTGTTCTGCTGATTGGTTATGCCATTATCATCTCCAAGAGGTATCAGCTTATTTACAAAGACAGGCATGCCCCCAAATAAAAGTGTCTTTTTTTATGGCTCTGTTTAGAGCTCTGTGATACAGCTACTTGGAATTGTATTCGCCGGAGCTTCCCGCTTCGCGTTTATTTTTGTGGGAGTTGATACAACCTGTGAAAAATAATAAAGCCATAGCGGTTTTTGATTCCGGTATTGGAGGATTGACGGTTGTCAGTTCCCTGATGAAGCGCCTGCCTGGCGAAAATATAATTTATTTCGGAGACACGGCGCGCGTGCCTTACGGCATTAAATCCGTCGAGACCATCAACAGATACGCCGCACAAATTACCAAGTTTCTGACGCAAAAAGAGGTCAAGTTATTAATTGTCGCCTGTAATACAATGGCGGCGGTTGCTTTTCAGACAATCAAGGATTTATCGGGTGTGCCCGTCCTGGAGGTAATTGACGCCGGCGCCCGCAATGCCGTCGCGCAAACGCGCGCCAAAGCCATAGGTGTTATCGGCACGCCGGCAACTATCAATTCAAACGCTTATGCCCGCGCTATTCGTCTTCTTGACAGCAAGGTAAAAATTTTTTCGCAGGCCTGCCCTCTTTTCGTGCCTTTGGTGGAAGAAGGCTGGATAAATCACCCGGCGACAAAGCTCATCGCACGGGAATATTTAAAGCCGGTCCTGGACGAGAAAATAGACACGCTTGTTCTGGGTTGCACTCATTACCCTCTTCTAAAACCGCTGCTCCAGGAAGCGGTGGGAGGAAAAATAAAGCTTATCGATTCCGCCGAAGCAATGGCGGATATCGCCGCACAACTCATCGAAAAGCAGAAAATCAGCAATGATGCGAACGCTGCTCCCGAATATCATTTTTATGTGAGTGATGTGCCTTACCGGTTTCAGGCCATCGGAGAAAAATTTCTCGGGCGTAAATTTGACCAGGTTAAACTGGTCAGCTTGCAATAAAGAGCGGAGGCTCTGCCAAATAAGGACGATATAATCATGAAAGTTTTGCTGGCCGGTTATAATTTGGATTATGACCTTATCCGCGAGCTAAAAGAGAAAAGCGCAATGACGCAGGATTTGACGCCGGAAACAATATCCGCTGCATACGCACGCATAAGCCGCAGCCCCAGGCAGGTTTTTGAATTGCGGCAAAACGCCCGCGCCGAAGTGGAAAAAGCCCGCCAATCCAACCGCAACATTGTCTTTGACATGGGGCACAGCTCTATCGCGGAACACGCCGTTTTTAACATCGACGTGTTGGGAGTATCGCGGCTGCTGGTCGAAGAAATCGAAAAATTCCGCTTGTGTTCTTTCACGGAAAAATCCCAGCGCTATGTTCTGTTCGATAAAGATTTTGTTCTTCCGGAAGAAATCGGCCAAGCGGGGCTGACCTCGCTTTTTGCCGAAACCATTGCGGCGCAAAACGACTATTATCAACAGCTTTATCAACAGCTATCCCCTTTTGTTTTTGAACAAAATAAGGAGCTTGCGCGTGACTCAGCCAACAAATCCCTGCTGGAGGGCTGGGCCAAAGAAGACGCCCGCTATGTTATTTCTATGGCCACGCAGACACAACTGGGCATGACCATTAACACGCGCAATTTGGAGCTGATGCTCCGCAGGCTGGCCGCCCTGCCCCTGGCTGAAGCACAGGAATACGGACAAAAGCTTTACGAGGCAACAAAAAACATTGCTCCTTCGTTAATCCGCTACACGGAAGCTACGGACTACGACAAATTAACAAGGAAAAATTTAGCCCAAAAAGCGGACATTTTTTCCCGTAAATACGCACAAAAGACAAATGCGAAAAAAAGATCCGCCGTAAATCTTACATATGCCACGGCAGATGCCGATACCAGGATTGCCGCGGCTGTGCTTTTTTCTTCCTCCCAACAAAGTTACGCCCTTTGCCTGAATCAGGCAAAACGGCTTACAGCGAGAGACAAAAAAGCTCTGCTGAAAACCGTTTTCGAGCATTTAAAGCCATACGACGCGGTATTTAGGGAGTTGGAAAACGTCGATATGCAGTTTGAGCTTATTGTCAGCTCCAGTTGCTTCGCCCAGTTGAAGAGGCACCGGATGGCGACGATTATCAGCCAGCAATATGACCCGGCGCTGGGTGTAACCACTCCTCCCTCCGTGCGCCAGATCGGCCAGCAGAAAAAATTCATGGATATAATGCGCCTCACGGAAAAAACTTATGAACAAATCAGAAAAAAAGCTCCCGTTGCCGCCGCTTACATTTTAACCAACGCGCACCGCAAAAAAGTTTTGATGAAATTCAACGCCCGTGAGATGTATCACCTGGCGCGGCTGCGCGCGGATGCTCACGCGCAATGGGACATAAGGAAGCTGACGGAGGACATGCTCCGGCAGGCTAAAAAGAAAATGCCTCTGACACTTTTACTCGCCTGCGGGAAAGACTCTTTTGCATCCCTTTACGCAAAGAATTTCCGGCGCTGATTGTGTCTTGGGAAAAATATATTTTCATGACCGCTAAAAACAACTTTTACATACTTCTTGCTGTTTCTTTAAGTTCTTTTCTCACCCCGTTTATGGGCTCGGCCGTGAACGTCGCTCTTCCTGTGATGGGTAAAGAACTGGCAATGCACGCACTGACTTTGAGCTGGGTGGCTTCCTCCTTTCTTCTTGCCGCTGCCATTACCCTGGTTCCTCTGGGAAGAATTGCCGATATTTACGGACGCCAGAGAATTTTTCTTTACGGCGCGATGATTTTTACCGTCTCTTCTTCTTTTTGCATTTGGGCGCCCAACCAGTCCGCGCTGATTTTTTCCCGCGTGATACAAGGCATAGGCGGGGCGATGATTTTCAGCACCGGCATGGCGATGCTGATTTCGGTCTATCCTCCGGAAAAACGCGGCAGAATTCTGGGCATCAACCTTGCCGCTGTTTACACCGGCTTAACCATCGGTCCTTTTCTCGGTGGTTTTCTGACACAACAGCTCGGCTGGAGATATATTTTCCTTTTCGCCACGTTGGTGGGCGCCATAATTATTTTAACAACTATGCGGCTGGCAAAAGAAGGGCATCCGGAAGCAGGTGAAGAAAAATTTGACTTTGGAGGGGCTGTTCTTTACGGCTTCGCGCTGTTTGGAGTCATGTACGGATTTTCCCGTCTTCCCTCGTGGCCGGCCGCGCTGCTTATCGGCGTGGGCATTTTTTGCCTTATGATCTTCATTATCCGCCAGCTCAAAACGCCTTTTCCCCTGCTGAATATTCATCTTTTCCTGGACAACAGGGTTTTCGCCTTTTCCAATCTGGCGGCGCTGATTAATTATTGCGCCACGTTCGCTGTTGCTTTTTTGTTGAGCCTCTATTTGCAGCACGTTAAACTGCTTTCTCCTCTGGAGGCGGGCGCAATTCTTGTGGCCCAGCCTTTTATATTGGCGCTTTTTTCTCCTCTCGCCGGCAGGTTATCTGACCGTTTCGAACCACAGCTTATTGCTTCCGCCGGTATGTCTCTTACCGTCATCGGCCTCGGCTTACTGCTGTTCATTAATCCTGATATTTCAATTTGCTACATTGTTATGTCTTTAGTCGTACTTGGCTTTGGCTTTGCTCTCTTTTCTTCGCCCAATGTCAATGCCACCATGAGTTCCGTCGGCCCCAAATTTTACGGCGTGGCTTCGGCAACGCTCGCAACCATGCGCATAACCGGCCAGATGTTTTCGATGGGCATCACCATGCTTGTTTTCTCCGTTATACTGGGAAGCCATCAACTTTCCGCGGCGGATACTACATTTCTTTTAAAGAGTATCCGGATCATCTTTTTCACGCTTGCCATTATCTGCTGCGGCGGTATATTTGCGTCGGCAGCACGCGGGAGGGTGCATAAATGAAAATTAACGCCATAAGCTTTATAATCGGTCTTTTCGCCGGCATCTTCGGCGGCCTTGTGGGAATCGGCGGCGGAATAATCATGATTCCGTTGATGATTTTATTTTTGAAATTAAGCCAGCATAAAGCGCACGGCACAAGCCTGCTCGCTTTGGTTTTTACAGGACTCAGCGGAGCTATAATTTACTCACTACACGGTTCAGTTGATATTTACGCGGCGGCGGCTCTGGCGCTTCCTGCCGTTTTTACCATCCGTCTCGGCGTTTATTACGCCCATTCGCTGGCGGAATGGAAGTTGAGAAAAGCTTTTGGCATTTTTTTATTTTTCTGCGCCGTGATGCTATTTCTTAAACCGTATATGGGAAACGCGATTGTCGTCTCATCTCCCGCGTCTATCATCATCATTTTTGTGATTGCCGGCGCGGCCACCGGGTTTCTCTCCGGCATGATGGGTGTGGGCGGCGGAATAATCATGGTTCCGGTAATGGTTTTGCTGGCGGGCTTCGGCCAGCATCTGGCTCAGGGCACGGCTCTTCTGGTCATGGTGCCTGCGGGAGCTGTAGGTGCTTACACCAACTGGCGGTTGGGTAATGTTAATAACAAAATACTATACGGCCTGGTTACGGGAATTCTCCTGGGAACATACAGCGGGGGCTACCTGGCACATCTGATTGCGGAAGATATATTAAGGTTGATTTTTGTAACGATAATGATAGTGCTGAGTTTTCGCTATATAAAAACCGGTGATCCTGAAGAAGTTGAATAATTATGATTCGGCAATGTACACAAAAAGATTTTGAGGAAATTCTGGCTATCATCAATGACGCGGCACAGGCGTACAAGGGGGTTATTCCCGACGACTGCTGGCATGAACCTTACATGCCCGGCGATTACCTGCGCCACGAAATGGACGACGGCGTGCATTTCTGGGGCTGGGAAGAAAGCGGTCAGCTTACAGGTATTATGGGAATTCAGGATAAAGTTGATTTTACGCTTATCCGCCACGCTTATGTCCATACGGCGTGGCGCAATAAGGGTATCGGCTCGCAACTTCTGAAAAACCTGCAAACCATGACCGACAAAACCATCCTAATCGGCACGTGGGCCGCGGCTACGTGGGCGATATCTTTTTATGAGAAGAACGGCTATAGGCTGGTTTCCACCGAAGAGAAGAACTTTTTGCTCAAGAAATACTGGAAGATTCCCGCGCGGCAGACAGAAACATCCGTGGTGCTGGTGGCGGGTAAATGGCCGTAAAATTCTTAAGGATTTCCTGGTTATTCGCCTTAATTACTCGTTTATATATTTTTGCTTTTTTAATGATTGAGCTGATTTTTTTCGTTCGAAATACAGTTTGACAGGCAAACATCTTCTTCATATACTCTTTGGCCAATAGCGCAAAACTGCAACGGCAAGCCTAGTTGATAATAAAAATGCAATTATTTTAATAAAATACAGGAGGGAAAATTAATGTTAAAAACAAGACTGACAGAACTACTCGGCATCAAGTATCCCATCATGCAGGCGGGGATGGGACCTTTTTCCAACAACAACCTTTGCGTGGCCGCCGCCAACGCCGGCTGCCTGGGACTGCTTTCCACCAGCGGCCTTTTCAACAAAGACGACCAGCCCTGGGTGTATAACGCCTTTTGCGACACCGGCGAGGCGAACCGCGACGATGATATGGCCACCGTGCTGGATACAGTTCTGAAGCGCACTCATCGTTTAGTAAAAGACAAGGGCGGCGTCTTCGGCCCCAATGTCATGGTCTCCGCGGAACTTAAAGACAAGGCAAGAATCATGATTGAAACAGCCATCAAGGCGCGGGAAGAAAACCCCGACATGAAGAAAACCCTTAAAGTTATCTATACCTCCGCCGGTGATCCTATGGGTTGGGGAGATATGATTAAAGGGGCAGGCTTTATCTGGATTCATATCATTCCTTCCGTGCGCGCCGCTATGCGCTGTAAAAAGGCGGGCGTGGACGTGATTGTCGCTTCCGGCCATGAAGGCGGCTTCCACACGCACTGGGAACCGCTGCATTCCATGGTTCTTTTCCCCGCCGTGGTCGAGGCTGTATCCGATGAAAAAACGCTTGTCGTGGGTGGCGGCGGCGTTTCCGACGGCAAGACTTTAGCCGCCACGCTGGCTTTGGGCTGCGACGGCGCGCTGATGGGAACCCGTTTCCTGGCCACGCAGGAAAGTGATTTCCCCCCGCTCTGGAAGCAATCTGTTGTGGATGCGCAGGATCGCGGCACGTTGGTCGCGCGCGGTTATGTCGGCCCGGCGCGCTGGCTGAAAAATCCCCGCAGTGAAGAACACGCGGTAAACACACTGAAAAAATCACCCGGCGTTTACCTGGGCACACCGGACAGCTACACGACTATGGAAGATATGTCGCTGATTGATTATGAAAACGAATCCATCAAGGCCGTGTTCGAGGGAGACAAGGAAAAAGCCATGATGGCCGCCGGCGAAGCCGCCCAGCGCATCAACGACATGCCCAAAGTTGAAGATCTGGTCAAAGCCATGGCAAAAGAGGCGGAAGACATTATCGTCAACCTGCCCAAGAAATACGTGAAATAAAGATTTACCCACCATAAGAGCCGGAGGCGATTTCTTCGCCTCCGGCTCTTTATAATAAAGAGGTGTTTTTATGCGTCACCTCAGATTTATCAAACCTGCAAGTTGTTTTAATAATCAACAAATAAATTTGCCGGAGTCTATCCGTTGGGCTTTTGGTCTTTATTATCACAAAATACCCAATAAATATAAAGGTATAAAGGTGACGGTTCTATTTATTAACCGGCCAACAAGAACAATACGGCCGTTCGTTGCGCTCTGGGTTATTTATTTTCGTTGTGCACTATAATGTTCTCATAAAGGTAAATGATAGTATTCAATTCACTGGGGAATTCGGGGACATCCATGATAAGTTTTGTCAAGAGGTAAAACGGACATTTACCATGGCAAAAAAACTCATTAAGCCCGTTCATCCGGGAGTTTATTTAAATAAAAGAGTTGCTCGATGAGCTCGAACTTTCACAGTATCGCCTCGCAAAAGAGTTGAATGTTCCGGCAATGCGTATTAATATGTAATAAACGGCAAACGTCCCGTGAATGCGTCTCTAGCTTTGAGATTGGGAAGGTATTTCAGCCAAGACCCGCGCTACTGGATTAATTTGCAGAGCCGCTACGATATGGATATAGCCGAAGAGGCGCTGGAAAATAAAATCGTCCGCGAGGTTCATCCCCTGAAAATAGCAGGATAACATAAACGCTTTTGTTGCTTATTTATTGGTGTTGAGGCGGCGGTTAAAAAAACCGCCGCCTCTTTTTCAATAATCTAAATCCACTTCAGAATTCCCGCGAAGACAATCACCATCAGAGCATTGACGGCAAACAGGGAACTGATAACTGCCACCTGAGTTTTGGGCTTCCAGTCGTAGGAATACATAGAGACAACGAAGAAGGGAATGTAAACGGTGATGAACACCGGAAAAGAACCCCACCACGGATAAACCCACACAAACGCGGGCGTCTTGGCCAGAAATATTTCGAAGATAGAGAAGAAAGCCGCGGCGCCCACAGCTATTAACAAACGGTTGTTGATGCCAAAAATTTTCTTTTTCGGATCCGGGTCGAGCAGCTTGCTGAAAACTAACCCCGCGGCGGCAAACATGATGCTCAATTCCGCGCACACGCCGACCAGCAGCAGAAACCCCGTGCCGGTGGGAACGGTCCAGAGCGCGTGTCCGCTGAAATACTGGATTAGCGCGTTGCCGATTTCATAAAACCAGTGCACCATGTACAAAGACAGACCCGCGGCAATGCCTTTGTAATTTTTGCGCGCGTACTCACCATAATAAATATAGAAGAGAAACATCAAAAGCGGAATGATATACCACTGGAAATTCTCGCCGTTTCTGAGTATCGCCAGCGCCTGTGTTGTGGCTTCGGGATTGTTCATAATTATTCCCTCCTTTTTATAAGTTTATTATGACAAATGTACAGCGCGTTGCCGGCAGCGTCAATCTGAATTTAGAGCGTCTTTTTTTACCGTTTGAGAAACCGTTGTCCGCCTCGCGCCGAATCTTTCATTGACACGTAGACGCGACTGTCTTAATATTCGACCGTTTAAAACACTTTTTTATTTCCGAAACAGAGGCTAAACAGGCGATGAAGTGTCCCGCGGGCGAAATCAAAGGAGTGGAATACCGCGAAGAATTTGTTGCCGTTGCTGATGCCGTGCGGCTCAAGGTAATGATTTTTAAACAGACCGCCGCGCAGGGCAAGGCGCCGGTTATTTTTGTAGCTGGGTGGATTTCCGCTTTTTCCGGCTGGATACCCGTCATCAGGGAACTGGCCGCTGAGCGCGACGTTTATTATCTGGAAACAAGAGAAAAGTACTCGGCAGTAATTGACCCAAACGTTTCTTTGACCGATGAGGATTTCAGTATTTTTCAAAGCGCGAAAGACATAGTAAAAATCTGTGAGCATTTTAAAATCAACACTCCCGCAACGATTGCCTGCGGCAGCTCCCTGGGCGCGACATCGCTTTTAGAAGCGCTCAAAAACAGCAGGCTGAAAGCGGGCGGCGCGTTTCTTGTGGGGCCAAACAGCGAATTTGTCGCGCCGCGTTCCCTTTTGTGGATTTTGTCTTTACCCGCCGGATTATACCATCCCTTAAAGTACTTTCTGGTTTGGTATCTGCGCCGCTTTCGCGTGGACGCCGAAAAGGAACCCCAGCAGATGCAGCGCTATATAGATGCGCTCAACACGGTGGAACCGCAAAGACTCAAACATTCCGCGCGTTCGGTTATCTTGGAAAAATACCAGGTGTGGAATGATTTGGATACAATCCGCGTCCCGGTTGCCGTGGCCTACGCGCCTACTGACAAACTCCACGACCTGGATAATATTTTTGAGATTGCCCGGCGGCTCCCTTGCGGAAAATTAATTCCCTGCCCTTCAAACCTCTACATGCACTCGGAAGAACTGATTTCCGATATCAACGCCTTTGAACGTGATATTCATATTTAAAGGATAATGGCATCATACAAGTGACAATAGTATAATGAAAAATAAAGGCACTAACATTTTCTAAACAGGTTTTAAGCTTTATCTATGACCGGAAGAAAAAAACCAGAGATACCGCTTATACTGCGGATTCGATAAAACGCCTTATTGATCAGGAAGCGCAATCGGGTGATTTTCTTTGCGGCCTGCCCGCGCACGCGGGAGACAAAGAATGTCGGCATCTGTTTCTCATATGACGAGGCAAAAATCAGAAAGCTCTTCGAGCAAATCAGCCTGATTTCTTATCTGCATGACAAAGGATACACAAAAATAAAAATTGTGGCGGAAAAAGTTGGCGCTTTTACCTCCCGGCTGAGTGTTTACGATACAACGTCCGCGCCGGAGAATATTCTCATTGACACGCGTTTCAGTGAAACAGTTTTTACGCCGCACGCGGAATTCTGCGCCGTGCTTAATGAAAAAAGAGAGGCCTGCTCGTTTAACCTGATTGTCATCGAATGGCTGGAAACAATCAATCCGCGCGCGGATTTTAGCGCGCAGCGCCCGCAATTGCCGGGACAGAAAAAAACCGGGCCTGGGGGTGCTTGCTTATATCAAGAAATTTTTGCCGCTCTTGGGCGCAGACGCCGCCCGCGACGGATTCTTGAAAATCGCCGATCACGTGCATAACGCCATCATTTACGCGGACATTTTTATGTTTGTCAATCCGCAGCGCCAGGGATACCTGAACGCGCTGCATCGCGACATGGAAAAATATACTCTCAGCGATATCGCCTGGGGATTTTTAACGGAAACAATATACGATCAGAAAACCGGCGTCGCGGAAAAACATATTCCCGCGGAACAGATTTTGCCATTGTCGGATAGATTAATGGAGCATTTCATTTCCCGAACATACGCGCGGGGCGTGCAGGCGGCTTACGAAAACAAATCATTTAGCTTTGATTATGATAAAATGCTCCTGCGCAAGACTGAATGGCTCAAAAGCAATAATCTGGAAGACGCATAGAAGCAAATTTTTATTCATGGACGCGGAAAAACCATGTGATGATATTTCCCATAAAAATTGTTGCTTTCAGCGTCAAAAACCTTAATAATCTGCATCGCCGGTTTTGTTCGTTAAGAGGGTATTTTTAACCAAAGTAGTTCATAAGGGCGCGCTGTTATGGCAAAAGCAAAAATCATAAAAAAGTCCTTTGGCCAGGGCATAAAGGCTTATCGCGAAGAAAGAAAAATGAGCATCAAAGACCTGGCGCATGAAAGCGGATACCCCGCCAACCTTCTGGAAAAAGTGGAAAAAGATGAAATCACCCCACCGGTGGCGCTTGTGCTGCAGTTAAGCCGCACGCTCAAAGTGGATGTGGGAGCGCTTGATGACGATAAAAAATCTTCTTCCCGGGTAAAAAGCCAGAAAAAGCGCGCGGGCGCTTACGCCTACACGCACCTCACCAAAACAAGCTCGGATAAACATCTTGGCGCGTACCGTGTAACCATCGAACCGAAAACAGCGCATGAAGGCGTTGAATATCATCATGACGGCGAAGAATTTATCTATGTATTAAAAGGCAGGCTTTCTATAACGGTAGGCAAAAACACCAGTGTTTTGGAACGAGGCGAATGCATTCATTTTAATTCAGCGCTGCATCACGCGCTCAGCAATCCTTCTGACGAAAAAGCGGAACTGCTAGTAGTTCTGTATATTCCCTGAGAACGATATCTATGGCATTTGAACTTTCCAGCGAACAGCAAATGATCAGGCTCATGGCGCAAGACTTTGTCAAAAAAGAGCTTGAACCGATGGCGGCCGAATGGGACAGGCAAGGCACGTTTCCCATGAACGCGGTAAAAAAGATGGGCGAGCTCGGCCTGCTTGGGATGATGGTACCGCAGGAGCTTGGCGGCTCGGGCGCGGGCGCCGTGGCCTACTCACTGGCACTGCAGGAGATTGCTTATGCGTGCGCGTCAAGCGCGGTCACCATGTCCGTTGCCAACCTGTCTTCGGAACCTCTGCTGAAATTCGGCACCAAAGAACAAAAAGAAAAATGGCTGACCAAATTGGCGGCAGGTTCCCTTCTAGGGGCATTCGCGTTGACGGAGCCGGGTGCCGGTTCCGACCCCGGTTCGATGACAACCACGGCCGTATTAAAAAAAGATAAATACATACTAAATGGCTCAAAAGTATTTATCACGCACGGCCAACAAGCCGATTTAATTAATCTCATCGCCCGCACCGGCCAGGAAAAAGGATCCAGAGGTCTTTCCGCTTTTATCGTGGAAAAAGGAACACCCGGTTTTAAAATAGGGACAAAAGAAGAAAAGCTGGGGCTGAGAGCCTCTAATACCGTGGAGCTTGTTTTTGAAGACTGTGAAATCCCGGTGAAAAATCTTCTGGGCAATCCCGGTGAAGGATTCAAAGTGGCCATGCTCGCGCTGGACAGCGGCAGAATCGGCATCGCCTCCCAGGCAGTGGGAATCGCCCGGGCCTGTCTGGATGAAGCGATTTCTTACACAAAAGAAAGGCGGCAATTCGGGAAATCCATCAATTCGTTTCAGGCAATACAGTTTATGATCGCGGATGCAGCGACTCAAATCGAAGCGGCTTCATGGCTGACGCTGGCCGCGGCGGACCGAAAAGACAGAGGGTTGAAATTTACCAAAGAAGCCTCAATGGCAAAATTGTTCGCATCAGAAACAGCCAACGCGGTTTCTTACATGGCGCTTCAGGTACACGGCGGCTACGGCTACACGAAGGATTACAAGGTAGAACGTTTGTTTCGGGACGCGCGCGCCACAACATTATATGAAGGCACATCAGAAATTCAGCGCATAGTTATCGCCAGAGAAACGATAAACGAATAACGCGCGCTAAAAACATCCAGTAATATTTGTAATCAAAAGAATACGAACGGCGGAAAATAGAAAGCAACACCAGCTTCTCTGTTAGATTATTCCCGGATGCGTTTTTTGAGTTCTTTGATCAGCGTATTGAGAACATCGCCCGCGTCGGCAACCATGGCGACGTCGGCCATTTTCATCATTGTCGCCTGCGGATTTTTGTTGATAGCTACAATGAAATCCGCCTCGCCAAGACCCGCCGTGTGCTGAATCGCGCCGCTGATGCCGAAGGAAAAAAGAATTTTCGGTTTGATATGTTTTCCCGCCTGGCCGACCAGGGCCGCGTGATCCGCCCAGCCCGCGTAAACCACGGGACGCGTCGCGCCCACGCCGCCTCCTAAAATACGCGCCAGTTCATGGAGTTTGGCAAAATTATTTTTATTGCCCATGCCCCGGCCGCCGCAGACAATCACCTGCGCGTTTTCGATGGAATGTTCTTTTTCCGCGCAGCGTTCATACTCGATAAGCTTTACGCGCGGTTCGGGCAATCCCTTCATCAACGGCAGAAGCTCCACCTGTGCTTTGCGGCTGTTGTCGTGCGGAATTTCCTTGAACGTGCCGGGACGGACAGTCGCCATCTGCGGGCGGTGATATTCGGTGACGATTTCCGCCAGCATATTACCGCCGAAAGAAGGGGCTATCTGTACGAGCAGCCCGTCTTCGGTAATTTCCAGCCCCACGCAATCAGCGGACAATCCCGTTTTCAGGCGCTTGGCCAGGCGCGGAGCAAATTCGCGCCCGAAATCGGTCGCGCCGATTAAAATAATTTCCGGATCGCGCTCGCGGACGAGATTTTCCATAATCGCCAGATAGCGCTCCGTGCTGTAGCTTTTGAGCGCCGCATCATCGATAGCGAGGATTCTGTCCGCGCCGTGCGCCGTGTATTCCATAATCCATTCGTCAATTTCATGGCCGAAAACCAGAGCGCACACTTCCGCGTTGATGGATTTGGCCAGGTCCATCGCTTTGGAAATAAGCTGCAGCGTTACGCGGTTCTGGTAATAATTGCGGTAATCGCCGAAAACCCAGATGCTTTTCTTTTTATTTTCCACGCGTGCGTTCTTTCCCTTCAATCGATTTGCCGATTACCGTGCTGATTTTTCTTTCGTACTTGTTGAGAAAATCCGTGACGGCAACCGACGGATTACCCATAAAATAAACATTTTCCTTTTGAGTTTTTCTTAAAAAAACTCTGCGGACTTTAGTGCGCGAACTCTGGCCTTCACTTCGCGCTGACTCGATTTGCAGTAACTTATTATCCAAAACGGCAATCTGGTTTGTGCGGAATGCTTCTTCCAGTCCGGCAAGTTGCGTGTAACGGGGCAGGTAATTTTCCATGGAAACCGTTACCAGGGCGGGACATTCCATCTCCAGCGTTTCGCGGAAATTATCCACCAGCCGGCGAACACGAAGCTTCCGGCCGTTGATTTCCAGCTTTTCTATATAAGCCACTGCCGGCAAGTCCAGGTTTTCCGCCAGCTGCGGCCCGACCTGCGCCGTTTCGCTGTCCGACGTGTAAGCTCCGCAAAGGACAATGTCAAAGTCAGGGCATTGTTTTTTTATCGCTGCGCTCAGAATTGATGATGTCGCATAGGTATCAGATCCGGCGAAAATCCTGTCACAGATCAGAATGGCGCTATCCGCTCCCATGGCCAGAGCCTCATAAAGAACAGACTTGGCTGCAGGAGGCCCCATGGTCATCGCGGTAATCCGCGCGCTGTTTTTTCCCTTGATTTGCAGCGCGGCTTCCAGGGCGTGCTTGCAGGCGGGATTCATCATGCCCGGCGCCAGGTCGCGCCTGAGCGTGCCGGTTTTTTCATCCCAGGGCAGTTCCGTCACCATGGGAACCTGTTTTATACAAACGACGAGTTTTAACATTTTCCTATAAAAGCACTTTCGATAATATTGCTCTGGCAATGACCATGCGCTGAATTTCGCTGGTGCCTTCATAAATTTCCGTGACTTTGGCGTCGCGGAAATATCTTTCCACATCGTATTCTTTGCTATAACCGTAACCGCCGTGAATCTGCACGGCCAGCGATGTTGTCTTGGACGCCACCGAACTGCAATACAGTTTGGCCATCGCCGCTTCACAGCCGTAAGGCTCGCCCGCGTCTTTGAGCTCGCAGGCGCGGTATAAAAGCAGGCGCGCCGCGGCCTGCTCGGTCGCCATATCGGCAATATAATTTTGAATTGTCTGCAGCGAGGCAATCGGCTTTTTAAACTGCTGTCTTTCTTTGGCGTATTTTACCGCCGCTTCAAAAGCGCCCTGCGCGATGCCTAGAGCCTGGGCCGCCACGCCGATGCGGCCGTTATCCAGCGTGTTCATGCCGATTTTCATGCCCATGCCCAGCTTGCCCAGAATATTTTCTTCCGGCACGCGGCAGTTTTCCAAAAAAAGCGAAGATACGGGATTGGCGCGCATGCCGCAAAGATCTTCCAACTCACCTCGTAAAAATCCTTCAAAAGAGCTTTCCACAATGAACACAGAGCTCTGCAGCCTTTCCTTTTCGGCGCTGGTCAGGGCGAAAATCAGCGATAAATCACAAACGCCTCCATTAGTTACGAATATCTTTGTTCCGTTTAATATATACTCTTCATTGTCCTTTACGGCGGTTGTTTCCACGGAACCCGCGTCAGAGCCGGCATTTGCTTCCGTAAGACTGAAAGCGCCAATCATCTCACCGCTGGCCAGTTTTGGCAGATACTTCTTTTGTTGTTGAGGCGAACCAAACTGCAGAAAAGGGAAAATGCCGACACCATTGTGCACGGTAACGCACAGGCCTACCGCCGCGCACACACGGGAAAGCTCTTCCACCACAATTGCCGCGCTCACCGAGTCCAGCGCCGCGCCGCCGAATTCCTTTGGTACCTGCAGGCCGAAGTAATTAAGCTTTTTCATCTTATCAATGACATCTTGCGGAAAAGCCGCCCGTCGGTCTATTTCCGCCGCAATGGGTGCCAGTTCCGTCTCCGCGAAATGCCGTACGGAATCGCGGATGAGATTGTGCTTCTCACAAGGATTATATTGCAAAATAACACTCCGCAGAAATCTTTTTGTGGCTCAAATAACTTAAAATAGCCGCAAAATCAAGAAAATGAATGTAGTGCTGATTTATTGCTTGAATCTGTCCGCGTACCGCCTTTACACCCCGCCAGTTAAAAACTACTTTTGCTTAACCGCCCGGGCTTTATCTTCGTCTAAATAATAAAGGCCTTCCGGCGTTCTGCAAACAACATCGCTCATAACCAGCATTTCAAGCGCTTTAGGACGGTAATCGCGGTAACCTATTTTTAAATAATTAATTTTATCATAAGGCAAATCAACAGCTTTCTCTTCGCTCGTGGCACCTCGATACTCCAATTCTCGTATAATGCCGAGGCTTATCCGGTGTGTCCACCAGCCCGCTGCTATCATCGCTAAAATAAAAACAATGACCAGGGCTGTAAGGCCGATAAAAATCTGCATGGATTCCGCCATAAATCAGGCTCCCGCTTACTGGTATTTTTTTCTTTTAGACGATTTGAACAATTCGGGCAAGAAATTTATTGTCCGGCGCCTCTTAAAACAAAAAAACAGGCGGGATTTTCACCTTATCATAAGCTATTGCTTTTTTAGTTTTAATTGATATTATATGAACAAAATTTTTTCAGAGGGGGATATTTGTATGAAGAAAGCAAAACCGGCAAAGAAAAAAGCGTCCGTCAAAAAAAGAAAGGCAGCAAAAAAAGCCAGCGCTCCCAAAAAGAAAAAAACAGCAGCAAAAAAAGTGAATGCCAAGAAAAAAGCCGTAAAAAAGACGCCAGCTAAAAAAAAGGCTAAAGCCACCAAGAAGCCCGTCAAAAAAGGTAAAGCAACAAAGAAGGCAAAAGTTGCCAAGAAAAAAGCCGCTCCTAAAAAGAAGAAAGTAATCAAAAAAACTGCTGCGAAAAAAGCTAAAATCGTGAAAAAAGCAGCTTCCCAAAAGGTCAAAGTGGCGAAAAAGGCGCTCGTGAAAAAACCGGCCGCTGCTAAACCTAAAGTCGAAAAAGTTTCCCTGCCGTCAACGCGCGCAATTGACGATTTACAAAGACAAATGGCCGTGTTTACAGTATGTTCCTGTCAGCTTGAGGGGCCGAGCACTACCGCGAAAGTGGCGGCGCAGCTGGGAGTTGATGAGCATTGCGTCATTAAGACAATGGTTTTGGAAGATGAATTCGGCAAACCCATGCTGGTTCTTATTCCCGGAGACCAAGAAATTTCTTTGGAAGAACTTGCCGCAACTATCGGCGCGCAGCAGGTTTCGCTTTGCAGCGCCGAATTAGCCGAAGTACACACCGGTTATGAATCCGACGCCACGTCACCCTTCGGCATACAAAAAGTTATGCCGGTTTTTATGGAAAAATCTGTCGCCATGATGCCCGAAATTTATCTGGGTGCCGGTAAGCGCGGACTCTTTGCGAAAATGTCTCCCGATGAAGTCATTGATAAGCTCAAACCTTTCATGGTGAGTGTCACTAAATGACTCGCGGATAAAGACCGAAGCGCGGGGCATGCCGAAGCCGGTAACATTATGCAGGACAACGTTATCATCCGCTGTCTTAAATGCGGAACAAAAAATCGTATACCGCAGCAAAAATTGCACGGTAGATCCAAATGCGGCAAGTGCGGCTCTCTTTTGGATGAACTCATTATCGCCTGCCTTAAATGCGGCACTAAAAACCGTTTATCCGAAGAGCGGCTGCATCAAAAACCCGTGTGCGGCAAGTGCCGCAGCCCTCTTGTCGTTTCGCAACAAAAGACGAAGCCCCTTGATGTAACGGACGGCTCATTTGCCCGCGAAGTACTGGCTTCAGAAATATCAGTTTTAGTCGATTGCTGGGCGCCATGGTGCGGCCCCTGCCGTACTTTAGCGCCCAGCATCGATGAACTCGCTTCCGATTACGCCAGCGGCGTTAAGGTAACCAAGCTCAATGTGGATGAAAACCCGCTTACCGCGTCGCAATACGGGATTCACAGTATTCCCACAATGCTTTTTTTTAAGGAGGGAAAGCTCGTGCAGCGGCTTACGGGTACCCTGCCAAAAGAAGAAATTGAAAAGTGCCTTTTATCGATAATAAAAACTAACTGACCCGGATTGTTCTTTATGAAAAATAAAAATCTCCGCCTGATGTACCGTTGCAAAATATTCGATGTTTATGAAGAAGATGTGGCGCTGCCCAATGGTAAATCCATTAAACAGACCTGGATTGACCACAAACCAACCGTGGCAATCATTCCGATAAATGAAAAAAACGAAATCCTTTTGGTAAAGCAATACCGCGTAGCCGTGAAAAAGCGCCTGCTGGAAATTCCCGCGGGAGCGTTTAACGACCATGACGAAACGCCGGAAGTTTGCGCGCAAAGAGAGCTCGCCGAAGAAACAGGTTTTCGCGCCGATAAAATGATTTGTCTTTACGAAGGCTATCTGCTGGCCGGATACTGCAATGAATATATGTATTTTTTCCTCGCTTCCGCCCTTGTTTACGCGCCACTTAAACCCGATGAGGATGAATTTATCGAAGTCGTTCCGAAAAAACTTTCCGATTTAGAGGCAATGCTGAAAAAAGGCGAGATAACCGACACAAAAACCGCGCTGGGCATACTCTTAACTTCAAATTACTTTAATAACCTTAAATAAATAGCCGCCTTTGCGCGCAGGAAAGATTCTTGCCAGAGCAACAAAGTTTTGTTAGACTTTATTCATAATTGATTTTTGCGATTAAAAGGATAGGCGACAATATCGGTAGTCGTTCTCTATGTCGTCATACCGGCGCAGGCCGGTATCCAGAAGTTACTGTTATATTATTAAATAAAGGGAGGCACTTCCATGTTCTACAACGAAGAATTTGAAACTCTGCCCCGTGAAGCGCTCAAGGCTCTGCAGCTCAAAAGACTCCAGCAGGTTATGCAGCGTGTTTATCACACGGTCGGATTTTATAAAAAATCTTTTGACGCCGCAAAAATCAAGCCCTCTGATATAAAAACGCTGGGTGATTTAAAAAAACTTCCTTTTGTTACCCGCAACGATATGCGCGATAATTACCCTTACGGATTGTTTTCCGTTCCGATGAGCAGCATTGTCAGACTGCATGCCTCATCCGGCAGCAGCGGCGGCTCCACGGTTTTTGGTTATACCAAGCGCGACATAGAAACCTGGTCAGACCTGGTCGCGCGCTGTCTTGTCGCAGCCGGACTGACAAAGAATGATATTATCCATAATGCTTTTTCCTATGGCTTGTTCACGGGCGGGCTGGGTCTGCACTACGGCGCGGAAAAAATAGACGCGAGCGTCATTCCCATGTCAGGCGGCAATGCTAAAAGGCAGGTCTCGATTTTAAAAGACTTCGGTCCGACCGCGATTTGTTGTACCCCCTCTTACGCCCTGCATCTGGCACAGGAAGCCGCTGCCATGGGTGTTGATATAAAAGCCTTCACGTTGCGCGTGGGAATTCTCGGAGCCGAGCCATGGAGCAGGGCGATGCGCGAGGAGATTGAAAAAGTTTTCGAAATAACCGCGCTGGATATTTACGGCCTTTCCGAAGTAATCGGCCCAGGCGTTGCGATGGAATGTATCGAAGCGCACAACGGCATGCATATTTTTGAAGACCATTTTATTGTCGAAACAATTGACCCGCAAACGGGCGAAGTGCTGGCCGAAGGCGAGGAGGGAGAACTTGTTTTCACAACCTTGACTAAAGAGGCGAATCCGCTTATCCGTTACCGCTCCGGTGATATATCCAGGCTGATAAAAGAACCCTGCCGCTGCGGCCGCAGCCATATCAAAATGGACAGAGTGCTGAAACGAAGTGACGATATGCTGGTCATCAGCGGCACAAATATTTTTCCTTCTCAGATTGAGACGATTCTGGTGGAGATTAAAGGACTCGAACCTTGCTACCAGCTTATCGTGGATAAAGCCGGCGCGCTGGACTCGCTGGAGCTGCAGGTGGAAGTAAGCGATAAAATTTTCAGCGATTCGGGCAGCGTCAAGGAACTGCAAAAAATCGAACAGAGAATAGTCAAAGACATGCTCGATTACCTCGGCGTCGAGCCGCGCGTGAAACTGGTCGGGCCGAATACATTGAGCAAAGCGGGCGACAAGGTTATTGACAAACGCCGTACGTGATGAACACAAAAAGAAAGGGGTTAATGACCATGAAAGTCGAGCAAATATCAGTATTTCTGGAAAATAAGCCCGGCACGCTGCAACAGGCGACTCGCGTGCTCAAAGACGCCAATATCAATATTCGCACCCTCTCCGTGGCGGAAACGGCAAATTTCGGTATTTTACGCCTGATTGTCAATGACGTGGAAAAAGCCAATACGGTGCTGAAGGACAGCGGCTTTCAGGTGAGTAAAACTCCCGTAGTCGCCGTCGAAGTGCCCGACCGTCCGGGCGGTTTGCACAGTGTCATGGAAGCAGTCTCCAAAGAAGGCATCAATGTAGAATATGTTTACGCCTTTGTGGAAAAAAGCGGTGAAAACGCCGTCATCATCTTCCGTTTTGATAACCCGGAAAAAGCGATAGACGTTCTGATGAAGAATGATTTCACGGTCGTGCCGGGCAAAAAACTCTACGAATTCTAAAATAATTTTTATGGCCACAACCCTAAAACAAGCCATTAAAAAATTTTTGCGCCCGCAGGTCGAAGCTGTTGGCTTCGCCCCCGTGTCTCGCTTTGACGACGCGCCGGAAAAACATCATCCCGCGCGCGTATGCAAGGATGCCAAAGCTGTTATCGTAATCGGCATTCCCGTGCCGCAGGGAATGCTCCACTCGCCGGATTACAATCTTTACGGCGTGCACAGAACTTATCATAGCGCCTACACCAAGCTTGACCATGTCGCGCTTGCTTTGAGCAATTTTATCGAAGCCAAGGCAAGTATCTGGCGATGCCTATTCCCAGCTACGCGCCGATGGTTTTTCATGAGTTTGAACCATGGGGAGTGATGTCTTTAAAACACGCGGCTGTAAAAGCAGGCATGGGACGTTTCGGCCGCTCCGGTCAGGTTTATCATCCCAAATACGGCTCGCTTTTACGCCTGGCCGCCATTGTAACCAGCGCGGCTATTCCCGGTGATAAACTTCTTGCTGATGGACTGCCCTGCCCGCCTAATTGCCGCGCCTGTATGAAGGGTTGCCCCTCCAAGGCTTTTGATGAAAACGAAAATTTTCAGAAAAAGACCTGCCTTGCCTACTCGGTAAAACACGCCATCTATCCACTGGCGCTAAAAACAGAAGAAGGTTTAAAAAACATCGAGCGTGTCATCAACACCGCCGGCCACAATTACTGGATCGACTGCGACGAATGCGTCAAGGTCTGTCCGTTGAATAAAACGACAAATAAAAAAATATATTCCAAAAAAGATACTTATAGCTCCTAATGAAAATTAAGATATTTTTTATCATACAGTTATTGTAAATGGTTGAATATTTTCTTCTCGGTTTTATACTCGCGGTGGCCCCTGGGCCAGATTTTGTTTTAATCCTTCGTCATACACTACTTCACGGCCAACAAATCGGATATGCGACTTTTATCGGTAACAGAGCAAGTTTTTGTGTTCACCTTTTGCTACTTAGGCTCAAGAATCTAGCGCAACACTTTGGTATCCTATGTTGGATATTGAAGGGAGGCGTTAGAGATGGAAGGTGTAAGTTATCGGCGATTGGGGCTTAATGAGCGGGAGGAGATCAG
>DSAV01000103.1 GCA_011046295.1 Deltaproteobacteria bacterium
GTCACAGGGGAATGCTCAAATCGGCAATAAATTTTCAAGTCGGTAACTCGTGTAATTAGCATTTTTAATAAATAAATTCTTTATGTTACTTGGTGTTAAATAATTCTATTCCGGACAGTAGTGGGTTAAAATATATATTTTATTTGAAAAAGGAATCTACGGCGAGATAAAGTACTGAAAAGATTCCTTTTTTTCAATATCGGCGCAATCAATTAGATTGATCTTGTTCTTTAAAAAGGCACATCATCCGAGGACGGATCAGCGCTTCCAGAAGGAGTTTCTGTTGAAGCGCCATCAGCCCTGCTCTGGCCTTTGGAGTCGAGCATCTGCATATTCGAGGCCACAATTTCCGTGGTGAAGCGCTTGATCCCGTCTTTATCTTCCCACGAGCGGGTTTGAATCCGCCCTTCTATAAAAATAAGCTTACCCTTCACCAGGTAATTGCCGCATATTTCCGCCAACTTTCCGAAGGTAACTATTCTATGCCACTCGGTTTTTTGGACTTTTTCCCCGTTCTTATCTTTCCACTGTTCGTCTGTGGCCATATTGAAATTAGTTACCATCAGGCCTTCCGGTGTGTATCGTACCTCCGGGTCTTTACCCAGCCGCCCAATCAAAAGTGCCTTGTTTACCATTTATACCCCTCCCGTGTGTGGTGTTTTTGACCTATCACACATATATTGCCGGTGGCAAACAAAATTTATTCTATAAATTCGATTTTAAAAGGTTTATTGGTAACACCGCCTCAATCAGAGCTTGACTATTTAATGAAAAAAATATATTCAAACAAACTTTGGGAAAGCAGGGAAATTATGGAAGATAGTGAACTTTTAAAGGTTCGTCTGGGGAAAATCGCTGATTTGAAACAAGCCGGCATTGAGCTATACCCCAACGACATCCGGCCGCAAAATACGACGTCGCAGATTATTGAAGATTTTGGCGCCGAAGAAGCGGCGTCCCTTTCCGGATTAACGCAAAAATTTTCCATTGCCGGCCGCCTTATGGCACTACGGAACTTCGGCAAGGCGGCTTTCATTAAAATACAGGACCGCAAAGGGCAAATTCAATGCTATATCGCGAAGAACATAGTTGGTGAAAAAGCCTACGCAACATTTAAAAAATTGGATGTTGGTGATATCCTTTATATTTCCGGGAAATTGTTCCGCACCAAGACTGATGAACTCACCATTGAAGCCCATGAATTGCGCCTGGTCGCGAAAGCCATCCGTCCACTACCGGAAAAGTGGCATGGCCTTACGGATATTGAGACCAGATACCGCCAGAGGCATCTGGATTTAATTTCCAATCCGTTGGTGAGGAAAGTTTTTGAAAAACGCAGCCGGATTATAAGGCTTATCCGGCAGTTTATGGAAAATCATGATTTTCTGGAGGTGGAAACCCCGATGATGCAGCCGCGCGCCGGCGGGGCGATGGCGCGCCCCTTCAAAACTCATCATAATGCGCTGAACCAGGATTTTTACCTGCGTATCGCTCCCGAACTTTATTTGAAAAGACTTGTTACCGGAGGAATGGAAAGAGTTTATGAGATTAACAAGAATTTCCGTAATGAGGGCATTTCCACTTTTCATAATCCGGAATTCACCATGCTGGAATTTTATTGTTCATATAAAACCTACGAGGATTTGATGTCTTTCACGGAAGAACTCATAACGTTCGTCGCTGCGGATATTTTCGCAGGGATGAAGTTTAATTATCTGGGGACCGAAATCGACCTCACGCCTCCCTGGCGCCGGATTTCAGTGAAGGAAGCCCTGCTGCAGATTACGCGCATGGAGCCTGCGGCTCTTGAGGATCAGGCCCGCGCGCTGGCTTTTGCCCGAAAAGCAGGCTGTGAAGTCAAGCAAACCGATTCTTTAGGGAAAATTTTAATGGCCATTTTTGACGAAACCGTGGAGAAAAATCTTGTTCAGCCCACGTTTGTTACACATTATCCGGTGGAAGTTTCTCCTCTTTCACGCCGTTCGGCTAGCGACCCTGAGTTTACGGATCGTTTTGAACTCTATATTTACGGCAAGGAAATAGCCAACGCCTTTTCGGAATTAAATGATCCGTCCGACCAGCGTGAGAGATTCATGCAACAGCTCAAAGAAAAAGAGACGGGTGATGAAGAAGCGCACGAAATGGATGAAGATTATATAAATACTCTGGAATATGCCATGCCGCCCACGGCAGGGGAAGGCATCGGTATAGACCGCTTGGTAATGCTTTTTACCGATTCCGCCTCCATTCGAGACGTCATTTTGTTCCCACTGCTCAGGACAAAATAAATGGCCACATAGTCCAATATCCGGATAAGAGAAAAACGCCAGGACAATTTTTATGGGTTACGAATTTTTCATAAGCAAACGTTATCTGAGGGCCAAGCGCAAGCAGGTGTTTGTATCGATAATTACTTTCATATCGATATTCGGCATTTTTCTAGGCGTGGCTGCCCTGATTATCGTTTTGGCCGTAATGAGCGGGTTTGAACGGGATTTACGCGAGAAAATTCTGGGAATAAAGTCACATATAGAAGTGACGGCTGATATCAGCGGCCACGTGAAGAACTATGAAGAAGTTCGGGAAATCATTGCCGGCGTGAAAGGAGTAGTTGCCTCCACACCGTTTATTTATTCTCAGGCGATGATACGCAGCGGCAATTCGGTAAGCGGTGTGGTTATTCGCGGGCTGGACACGAAAACCGCCATGGAAGTCACCAACCTGGGCAAATTACGCGAAGGGACCCTCGAATATCTTGATAAAATTCCCCCGGAAGCATTACAGGCGGTTCACGGTCAAAACACGCATTTAAGCGGTATTGTTATCGGCAGGGAAATGGCGCGCAATCTGGGTATTTTTCTTTTTGACACCATTGACATCATTTCGCCCATGGGCATTTCCACGCCGATGGGGATGGTGCCGCGCATGAAAAAGTTTATCGTGGTTGGAATTTTTGAATCAGGCTTTTACGAGTATGATTTGACCCTTGCTTTTTTATCGCTGAAAAGCGCGCAGGAATTTTTACAGATGGAAGACGCCGTTACCGGAATAGATATAATTGTCGATGATATTTATAAGGCTGATGTTATTGCCCGGGATATTCAAAGCAAGTTAGGTTTTCCTTACTGGGCGAATAACTGGATGCAGATGAATAGAAATCTGTTTGCCGCTCTTAAACTGGAGCGTCGCGTCATGTTTATAATTTTAAGCCTGATTGTTCTTGTTGCCGCTTTCAACATCATCAGCGCGCTGATTATGGTTGTTATGGATAAAAACAAGGATATCGCGATTTTGAAGTCGATGGGAGCTACTTCCGTAAGCATTATGAAAACATTTATGTACCAGGGCCTTATAGTCGGCATGATCGGAACGTTTCTGGGCTGTATCGCCGGCCTTTCCGTCGCTTGGAACATTCAGAAAATATCTCTTTTTGTCGAGAAGGTTTTCAATTTTCAGATTTTACCGGGTGACGTCTACTATTTGAGCGAGCTGCCCTCTCAGGTAAACTATGGCGATGTGGCGATTATCATGATCGGCACGATGCTGATATGCCTTTTATCCACTATTTACCCATCACTGAGAGCGTCGCGACTGGACCCGGCGGAAGCGCTAAGGTACGAATAATAATTTTCGTGAATTAAAGAAAATGATCAGACTTGATAATTTATCAAAAACTTTTTTTAAAGACGGCGCTAAGATAGAGGTGCTGCGCGGTTTGAATCTGGAAATCGCCCGGGGGGAGTCACTGGCAATGCTCGGTGTTTCCGGCGCTGGGAAAAGCACGCTTATTCATATACTTGGCACGATTGATCATCCGACGGGGGGACATTTGCATATAAACGGGCTGGATGTCTTTGAATGGGATGAAAAAAAGAAGGCCCGTTTCCGCAACGCGACCATTGGGTTTATTTTTCAGTTCAACAATTTGCTGCCGGAATTTGACGCCCTGGAAAACACCATGATGCCGGCGCTGATCGGCAAAATGTCCCGGAAGCAGGCCGCCTCCAAGGCTGCCAAATTACTGGGGGAAGTAGGTCTCGAGCACCGTTTGAAACACAAGCCCGGAGAGCTTTCCGGCGGCGAACAGCAGCGTGTCGCTATTGCCCGCGCGCTGGTAATGGAGCCGGAAATAATCCTTGCCGACGAGCCTACGGGAAACCTTGACACGGAGACCGGAAAAAAGATAGAAGACATCCTGATTGAGATGAATAGGACGAGAAAGATTACACTCGTTGTAGTGACGCATAACAAACTACTTGCAGAAAGGATGTCGCGCAGGATCGGACTGCGCGACGGAAAAATTTATGATTACGAATAAAGTTACCCGTTCTCTCGGCTTTTTTTGTTTAGTTACGGCATTTGTTTTTTTTATTCCGGCTCAGGCGCAGGAATTGAAAAAAATCAGTGTATTTCCTTTCCAAGTTTACAGCAAAGAGGACAGCGCGGCTATTCAGGCGTCTTTCTACAGAATATTATCGGAAGAATTGAAGAAAGAAAAGCTCGTGCGATTAGTTCCGGCGGATTCCTTCCTGAGGGACAAAGTAATAATAGATGAAAAGACGGCCGTGCAAACCGGCAGATCCTTAGGCGCGGATTTTACGATTATCGGCAGTCTCACCAAGGTTGGCGAATCACTGAGTGTTGATGCCAAAGTGGTAGACGTCAAAAAGGCGGCTATTTCACCCGCGGTCTTTCTTGAAGAAAGAGGTCTGGAAAACCTCGGTAGCATCGCCAGGCAGCTAAAAACCGAAATTGTTTTCCGGGCGGGTTTAATCGAAAAAATTGCCAAAGTTGAAGTCGAGGGAAACCGCAAAATCGAAGATGCCGCCATTCTTAATAAAATTAAGAGTAGAGCCGGTGATCCCTATATTCAGGAAAATATCACCGCCGATATTAAAACTATTTTCAGGATGGGGCTTTTTCTGGATGTCAGCGCGTCGGCGGCTTCGACTCCGGAGGGAAAAATTGTAACTTTCAGCGTTTTGGAAAGAGGCCTTATTTCCGATATTCAGATTAAAGGCAACAAGGCGCTCGGTAGAAATGACATCATGGAAGTCCTGACAATAAAAGTCAGGGAGACACTCGATCAGGAAAAAATTAAAGCCGACATTGGCAGAATTAAAAATCTTTATGACAGCAAAGGTTATTATAACGCGGAAATAAACGATGTAATTGAGACGGACGGAGAAAAAGATTTCCGGGTGGTGCTTAATATTGAAGAAAATGAAAAACTATATATTAAAGCAATAACTTTTGAAGGCAATGAAGCGTACTCTACAAAAGAGCTGAAAAACATGATGGATACTGCCGAGCGCCGATTTTTCAGCTTTTTATCAGGCGACGGGCTGCTCAACCGCGATCAACTTAAGCAGGATATCGGTAAAATAAACGCTTATTATTTCAACAATGGTTTCATCCACGCCCAGGTGGGAGAACCGGAGATAAAATTTGACAAAAAAGGTCTCTATATAAATATTCCAATTAAAGAGGGCAAAAGATTTAAGTTTGGTGAAATTTCGATTTCCGGCGATGTACTGCAAAAACCGCGCAATGAGCTTTCGGCTTCTTTGAAAATAACACAAGGAAATAATTACAATCGTGAGCAAATAATCCGGGATATAGATTTTCTGGTTCAGGCCTGTAATGACGAAGGCTACGCGTACGCCGATGTTAACCCCATAGTTGAAATCAGAGACAAAGAACAACTTGTAGATGTAAACTTTCAGATAATCAAGGGCGAGCTGGTCTATATCAACCGCATAGCCATCAGCGGCAACACTGTGACGCGTGATAAGGTAATACGCCGTCAATTGGCGATTGTTGAAGGGGATTTGTATTCCAGCGCCAAGCTGAAAAAAAGTTACGAGAATTTAAACTGGCTGCGGTATTTTGAAGAAGTTGATTTCCAGACCGACAAAGGCCCGGAAGAGGACAAAATGAACGTTAATATACGGGTCAGGGAAAAAAATACCGGTATGTTTATGATCGGCGCGGGTTACAGCGCGGTTGACCGGGCAGTAATCATGGCACAGGTCGCGCAGCAGAATTTTTTGGGCTACGGTCAGACATTGCAACTGAAAGCGTCTTTAGGTTCTTCCAGCAATATGTATGAACTGTCTTTTGTTGAGCCCTGGCTTTTTGATATTCCTCTTTGGACAAAAGCTGATCTCTGGAAATACCGCAAGGAGTATGACTCCTATAATTTGGATACTCATGGTGGGGGCCTTACTCTTGGGCATCCTATTTGGGAAAAAATTGTCGGCTATGTTGGTTATAATTTTAGTTCCAATGATATTAGAGATGTTAAGGTTAACGCTCCTGAATCGATAAGTAAACAGGCAGGCAAAAGAACGACCAGTTCCATAGGCATTACATTGGCGCGGAACACCACGGATGATAGGATGTTCCCGACAAAAGGAACACAATCAAGTGTTTCCGTTATGTACGCGGGATTGGGTGGAAACGTGAAAATGGTAAAATATTCCGCCGGCGCAAGTGTTTATATTCCTCTTTTCTGGGATATGGTATTTGTAACCAAGGGGCGGATGGGGTATATCCAAAATTTGGATGACTCTACAGATAAAATACCGATTTATGAAAGATATGTTCTGGGCGGAATAACCACCATACGCGGTTTGCGTTATGTCGGTCCGATTGATGGAGGAACAGCCGATGTAATTGGCGGAACAACAATGATGGTTTTCAATGTTGAGCTTGTTTTTCCGCTCATCAAAAATGCCGGTATAAAGGGAGTTGTTTTCTATGATGCCGGTAATGCCTGGAATTACGGTGGCGCATATAAATTTGATGATTTGAGGCAATCAGTTGGCGGCGGCATTCGCTGGTATTCACCAATTGGACCCCTGCGGCTGGAATATGGTTACCCAATTGATAATAATGGCCTTATTGATAATGATGGAGGCCGCTGGGAATTTACCATCGGCATGTTTATGTAAACGAGGTAATGGATAATACATTATTCGCTAATATAATTAAAAGGAGATTAATCATGAAAAAAAATATTTGTGTACTAGCAGCGGTTATTTTGCTGATTTTTGTCTGGAATACAAGTTCCTACGCCCAGGATAAAATTGGTTTCATCAACATCCGGGAGGTTATCCAGACTTCCAACGCGGGCAAGAAGGCGGGCGACGAAATGAAAAAGATAGCGGACAGAAAACAGGCGCAAATAACGTCGGCGGAAAGAGAATTGAAAAGTCTTAAGGAAGAGCTGGATAAGAAAAGCTCGGTGATGACAGCCTCGGCGCGTCGGGAAAAAGAATCAACTTATCAAAGAAAACTACGCGATTATCAACTGCTGGTTAACGATGCCAACGAAGAACTGCAGAAAAAAGATCAGGAAGTTTTTCAAAAACTGATGCCCGATATAATGAAGATTGTTCGTTCCGTGGCAGAAAAGGAAAAATACACATTGATTATTGATGTGGCAACGATGCCGGTACCCTACTTTGACAAGTCAAGGGATATAAGTAAAAAAATTATTGAAGAATTTAACAAGGCCAAATAGCCGGGTTGACTTCTTTTTATGAAAATAGCACTAAAGGAAATAGCCCGGATTCTTGGCGGCGAGCTTCGTGGCCACGAAAACGTGGTTATCTGCGATGTAAATTCCATAGAAGAGGCCGGGGAAGGTGAAATTACTTTTGTTGCCGGTAAGAAGTACGTAAAGAAATTACATGAGACAAAAGCGTCGGCGGTTATTGTTCCCGCGCAGTTAGAAGCGCCAGGCAAGAATCTTGTTATTGTGCCCGATCCATATGTTGCCTTCGCCAAGCTGCTGGCCCTTTTTCATCCGCAGCAGCACGCGCAAAAAGGTGTCAGTCCGGATGCTTATATTGACGAAGGCGCGATTGTTTCTCCGGAGGCCAATATTTTTCCCCGGGCTTTCATCAGCCGCGGCGCGAAAATTGAAAAGGGAGCAGTTATTTATCCGGGTGTTTTTATCGGACAAGATGTTTGTGTTGGTGAAAACTCCGTTTTATACGCCAATGTTACTGTTTATCACTCCTGTGTCATCGCCAAGAGGGTTATTTTACACTCCGGCGTTGTTATCGGCGCTGATGGACTCGGTTTTGCCAATCCGGGAAAGGAAAACAACAAAATTCCGCAGGTGGGATTTGTGCAGATTGACGACGACGCGGAAATCGGAGCCAACAGCACTGTAGACCGCGCGACTATGGGGAAAACCTGGATTAAGCGCAATGTGAAAATCGATAATCTGGTGCAGGTGGCACATAATGTCGTGATCGGTGAAAATTCGGTTTTGGCTGCCATGGTGGGAATATCCGGGAGTACACGCTTGGGCAATGGAGTTATTGTCGGCGGACAGACGGGCATGGTTGACCATATAAATATCGGTGATAATGTGATGATTGGTGCCGGTTCCAAAATACATAAAGACATCCCGGCGGGTCAGATTGTCGGCGGAAGGCCGCAGATGCCTTATAAATTGTGGCTGAGAAGTGAGGCATGCCAGAGCAGGCTGCCGGAGATGAGGGCCTCTATAGAAATGCTTCTGGAAAAAGTTCAACAGCTTGAAAAAACGATAAATATAAAAAATGGAAAAGGTTAAGTAAATGAAGATTCACTCCACAGCGATTGTTGAACCGGGCGCGCAATTAGACGAGAATGTGGAAATAGGGCCGTATTCGATTATTGGTCCGGATGTAGAAATAGGGAAAAATACGATAATCGGAGCGCACGTGGTAATTGAGGGAAACACCAAAATTGGCGAAGAATGTCACATACATCAATTTTGTTCTATCGGCGCTCCTCCGCAAGACTGGAAATTTGGCAGTGAAAAAACCTTTCTGGTGATCGGCGACTTCAACTCTATTAGGGAATTTGTTACCATTCACCGGGCTACGGCTGAAGGCGACGGCGAAACAACAATAGGTGAACATAATATGATCATGGCTTATTGTCATATTGCCCATAACTGTAAAATTGGTAATCATGTGGTCATGGCCAATGCCGCAACATTAGCGGGACACGTGAATATAGAAGACCACGCAGTCATCGGCGGATTGAGTGGAATTCATCAATTTTCCAATATCGGAGCGCACTGTATCGTCGGCGGCGCGTCGGCGGTTGTCAAGGACGTTCCTCCCTATACAATGGCATCCGGCAATCACGCTAAACTGTTCGGACTGAATACAATCGGACTAAAGAGGCGAAATTTTTCCGACGAAACCATCAGGGCGCTCAAAAAAACGTATCACATTGTTTTTCAGTCCCAACTTCTTCTGAATGCGGCGTTAAAAAAAGCGGAGGCTGAGGTGGCCGATACTCCGGAAGTAAGACATTTTATAGAATTTATCAGGAAATCGAAGAGAGGTACCTGCCGTTAAGATGACAGTAAAAAGAAAACTAATTAAAGTCGGTGTTGTCGGCATCGGTCACCTGGGAAATTATCACCTGCAAAAATACCAGAAAATAGAAAAATGTGAAATAGTGGGTGTGGCTGATACGATTTCGCAAAGAGCCCAGAAAGCAGCGGAAAACTATAATTGCAGGGCTTTTACTGATCACCGCGAAATGCTGGGACAAGTTGACGCCGTCAGCATTGCCACTCCCACGGGTTTCCATTATCAGGTTGCCAAAGATTTTTTGGCGGCCGGAATCGATGTTCTGATTGAAAAACCTATCTGCGAGACGCTGGAAGAAGCGGACGAGCTTATTTTGCTCGCCCGGGAGAATAAAAAGATTCTTCAGGTTGGTTTTGTGGAAAGATTTAACCCCGCCGTCATGGCTCTGGAAAACCTGTTGAGCAGACCCCTTTTTATCGAAGTTCACCGCCTGCACCCGTTCTTTGAACGCGGCACGGATGTTGATGTTGTGCTGGATTTGATGATTCATGATTTGGATATTATTTTGAAATTCGTGGAATCACAAGTTAGAGCCGTAGAAGCTGTCGGCGTTCCCGTTCTTTCCGATAAAACGGATATTGCCAATGTCCGTTTGTCTTTCGACAGCGGTTGCATCGCCAATATTACTGCCAGTCGCATCAGCGGAAAAACAATGCAAAAAATCCGTTTTTTCAGTCCGGAAGGGTATCATTCTGTTGATTGCAGAAAAAGAGAAATCATATCCTTGAGTAAAAAAACAGACAGTGAGGGGAAGGCGCAAATAGTTCAAAATAACGTTGAAGTAGGCACTCACGACCCGCTGGAAGAAGAAATAAGATCTTTCGTTGAAGTGGTCGCAAACCGTACACGTCCACTTGTATCCGGCGAAGAAGCGCGCGAATCTCTGAAACTGGCGCTGGATATAATCGGGAAAATGAAAACATCTGAGGCGATATAAGATGATGATACCCATGGTGGATTTAAAAAAGCAGTATAATCTCCTCAAAAGCGAAATTGAGGAAGCCTTAAACGGTGTTTTCGAAAGCGCTCAGTTTATCATGGGGCCAAATGTATCCGGGCTTGAGGAGGAAATAGCCGCTTGTCACGGTTTGCCTTATGCCGTGGGAGTGGCCAACGGCACCGACTCCTTACTTCTGGCGCTGCGTGCGTGCGGCATTAAAGCGGGCGACGAGGTAATAACCACCCCTTTTACATTTATTGCCACGGCGGAAGTGATTGCCCTTTTAAATGCCGTTCCGGTTTTTGTGGATATTTGTCCGGATACCTATAATATTGATTGTTCGCAAATCTCCGCCAGGATAACTTCCAAGACCCGGGCGATAATTCCGGTACATTTATTCGGTCATCCCGCGGATATGAGTCCGATTATGGATATTGCCCGTAAACACAATTTGAAAGTTATTGAAGATTGCGCGCAGGCGTTTGGCGCCGAATATCACGGACAAAAAGTCGGGACGTTCGGCGATGCCGGCTGCTTCAGCTTTTTCCCCAGCAAAAATTTGGCCGGTTACGGTGACGGGGGTATGGTTATCACTAAAAATAAAGAAATTGCCGCTCAGGTGAAAGCATTACGCAATCACGGCAGTTCCGAGCGTTATCACCATCACCTGGTCGGCTACAACAGCCGCCTTGACGAAATTCAGGCCGCGATTATCCGCGTTAAATTAAAAAAAATCGATGATTACAATGAGGCGCGCCGCCGCCATGCCGCGGCATATTGCGCGGCAATAAGTAATAAGAAGGTAATTTTGCCGTCTTCTGCCGCCGGATGCGAACATGTTTATCATCAATTTACGATCAGAATAAAAAATCGTGATATGCTGGCTGCCGCCCTTGCGCAAAAAGGTATTGCTTCGGCAGTTTATTATCCGGTGCCGCTTCACCGGCAGAAAGCTTTTCTCGATTTATACAGTTTAAACGGAGAATTGCCCCGGGCCGAAGCCTGTGCAAGAGAAGTCCTGTCACTTCCGATGTTTCCCGAGCTGAATGATGAAGAAATAAAACTTGTGGCCGGCGTGGTTAATGACGCCGCTTAAGAAAATCTAGATTCGTGATGCAAAACTGGGCGAGCGGACAAAATATAATAATTATTACCGGGGAGGCATCGGGGGATTTGCACGGCGCCAATTTGGTAAGAGAAATGCAGGCGATTAATCCGGCGCTGAGTTTTTACGGTATCGGAGGTCCGAAGCTGAAAGAAGCCGGGGTTGAGTTGATTGCCGATGCTGCCGAAATAGCCGTTGTTGGGTTGACTGAGGTTGCGTCCAAGTTAGGAAATTTTTTTTCGATAATAAAAAAACTCAAAAGTTATTTCGACAAGTTGCAGCCGGTCTTGGTAATTTTAATCGATTTTCCCGACTTCAACCTGTACATAGTTGCCCGCGAGGCGAAAAAAAGAAAAATAAAAGTGTTTTATTATATAAGTCCTCAGGTCTGGGCATGGCGCAGGGGAAGAATAAAGCAGATAAAAAAACTTGTTGACGAGATGGCGGTTATTTTGCCTTTTGAAGTTGATGTTTACGCGGAAGAAGGTTTCCAAGTTACTTATGTCGGACATCCTTTGCTTGACGAAGTTAAAACGCGATTCACGAACAAAAATGAGGCGAGGCGCCATTTTGGATTAAACGAAAGTAAAACAACCATAGGATTATTGCCGGGAAGCAGAACGGCGGAAGTAAACAGGCTTTTGCCGGAAATGATGCGCGCGGCTCAACTCATTAATAAAAAATTGCCAGACGCGCAATATATTTTGCCTCTGGCGAATACATTGGAAGAAGAAATAGTTACAAGCATAATTTCTAAGTTTGGGGTGGAGGTAAAAATCGTTTCCCGCGGCACATACGACGCTTTATCGTGCTGTGATTTTGCAATAGTCACATCGGGGACAGCGACACTGGAAACCGGGCTTTTGGGAGTTCCGATGGTTATCGTTTACAAGCTGTCACTTTTTTCGGCGCTTCTGGGCAGTTTGATAATCGATGCGCCGCATATCGGCCTGGTGAACATCATTGCCGGAAAAACCGTCGTTCCGGAATTGATTCAACTCGACGCCAACGCCAAACGGATTGCGAACGAAGCACTGGCTCTTTTGTCCAGCAAAGAAAAAAGAGGAAAAGTGATCGCCCAACTGGAAACGGTGCGGGAAAAACTGGGCATTCCCGGTGCCGCCGGCCGCGCGGCGCAGATTGCCTGTAACATGATATAGGAAAAATTATGGAAGTGTTCAAACGTCTATTAAATATGGCCAGGGCATATTATATGCGCTTCATCTTGGCCATGCTCTGTATGATTATCGCCGGTGCGCTGCAGTCGGCCCTGCCGTTGATTTCCAAGCCGGCAATAGATGAAATATTTGTAAGCAAGGATGTGGCCGCGTTAAAATGGATCCCGTTTGCCATCATCGGCATTTTTCTTTTTAAAGGTTTATGCAGTTACGGGCAGGCTATTTTAATGAGTTCAATTGGCCTGCGCATTGTCGCAAATTTACGCAACAAGCTCTACGAGCAAATACAGAATCAATCTTTAGCCTTTTTTTCTGACCATCCGACAGGATTATTAATGTCGCGTATTACCAATGATGTTTTATCCGTGCAGGCTGCCTCATCGGAGGCGGTGACGGCTCTGGTAAAAGATACGTTTACAATAATATGTTTAGTAGGAGTTGTTTTTTACACAGACTGGCAGCTGGCTCTTATTGCCATGATAGTTTTTCCTCTGACCATTTACCCCATTTCCCGCTTTGGCAAAAAAATGCGTAAGGTAACAACGGTAACGCAAGTAACAATGGGCACTTTAAGTTCCCTTTTGCAGGAAACGATATCCGGCTCTCGTATTGTCAAGGCTTTTTGTATGGAAAAATATGAAAATGAGAGATTCGCCGCGGAAAACGAACGGCTGAGAAAATTCAGCATGAAGGCCATTTCCGTAAATGCTATTTCCAGCCCATTTATGGAATTTTTAGGCGGTCTGGGCATAGCCGCGATTATATTTTACGGCGGATACAATGTTATCTTGGGTAATTCCACACCCGGAACTTTCTTTTCCTTTCTCGCGGCCCTATTGATGCTTTATGAGCCGATAAAAAGACTAACCAACGTCAATAACACAATCAACCAGGGTATTGCGGGCGGCGAGCGCATTTTCAGTGTCATCGATCGCGTGCCCGACATTAAGGATAAGCCCGGCGCTGTTGAACTGCCGGCGATTTCCCGCGGTATTGATATTGAAAATGTTACTTTCTGCTACGATACAATACCGGTCTTGAAAAATATCAACCTCAGCATAAAAACCGGCGAGGTCATTGCCTTTGTCGGCATGAGCGGCGGCGGCAAAACCACGCTGGTAAACCTGATTCCCCGGTTTTATGATGTTACAGCCGGGCGCATACTGATTGACGGCCATGATATCCGTGATGTAACACTGCATTCACTGCGCGGGCAAATTGCTATTGTCAGCCAGCAAACAATTTTGTTTAACGATTCCATAAAAAGAAATATTGCTTACGGAGACATCCAGCGCACCGACGAAGAAATAATCGCCGCGGCCAAGGCGGCGAATGCCCATAAATTTATCATGCGACTTCCCCAGGGATACGATTCGAATATTGGAGAACTGGGCGCGAAAATATCAGGCGGGGAAAAGCAGCGTATATCGATAGCACGCGCCCTGCTCAAGGACGCGCCAATTCTGATTCTTGACGAAGCCACATCGTCTCTCGATACAGAAGCGGAAATCGAAGTGCAGGATGCGTTGGATAATCTTATGAAAGGGCGCACGACACTGGTTATCGCGCACCGTCTTTCCACAGTTCGCAATGCCGATAGAATTATTGCTTTGGTCAACGGGGAAATTGTAGAGGAAGGCACGCACGAAACCCTGCTGGCAAAGAAAGGCGAATATTATCGCCTGCATAATTTGCAGTTTAAGGATGAAGGAAACAGCAATGGTCGATTGGCGAAGGATTTGGAATGATGAAGACAATATCAGACGTTTCTCTCCGGCGCGGGCAATTTTATATCTTTTATCCTTGCTCTACCGGCTGATTATCAATCTGCGCAATTGGTTTTATGACAGGAAATATTTTTCTTCGGTTAGGCTTGGCTGCCCGGTAATCAGTGTGGGCAACATAACTGTCGGCGGTACGGGCAAGACGCCCTGCGTCATCATGTTGGCGAGGTTTCTGCGGGAACAGGGCTTTCGCCCCGCGGTAATCAGCCGCGGCTATCGGGCGAAGAACGCTCAACGAATCAATATAATTTCCGATGGAGAGACAATATTTCTGGACGCGGCAAAAGCGGGAGACGAACCTTTGTTGATTGCCCGTTCATTGCAGGGTGTGCCGGTAATAACCGGCGCCCGCAGATTTGAAGCCGGAGCGGCGGCCATTGACAAATTCGGAGCAAATGTGCTCGTTTGTGACGACGCGTTTCAGCACCGGAAGCTGGCGAGAGATATAGATATGGTTTTGCTTGATTACGAAAAGCCGCTGGGCAATAACCGTCTTCTGCCGGCAGGCGCGCTGCGCGAGCCCGCGCGCGGGCTTAAGCGCGCCGGTTGCGTCATGTTCACGCGCGCTCGTGTTGATTCAGAAATGAAGGAAGAGAGAGTCAATAAAATAGCACGAGAAAAGAATATCCCCGTTTTTTATAGTTTTCATAAGCCTAAAGATTTAATCAGTGGGGACGGGCGAAATAAATTTCTGCCGCACGATTTAACCGGCAAAGCGGTATGCGCGTTTTGCGGTATTGCTATGCCGGAATCTTTTAAAAAAATGCTGCTGGATTTAGAGGCAAAAGTCATTTCTTTTGATCCTTTTCCCGATCATTATTTCTACAATTATTTCGACTTGGAAGAGTTAAGAAAAAAATATTTTAGCAGTAACGCTGATTATCTGATAACCACAGAAAAAGACGCGATGCGGCTTACAGCCTATCCTGAATATTTGAAAATAATTTATATTCTTCGCTTGGATATGGAAGTAACGCCTTCGGCGAATTCGCTTGAGAATTTTATTCTGGATAAGCTCGCTATGGCCGCTGACCGGCAAGCACAAACGATAAGAACATAATATTGTAATGTTAATGAAGATTAAAATAGCAAAAATTATTTTTCGTATTATTCCTTTATCTGTACGCAAGATTATTGTTGTCATCTTGGCAAGGTTACTTTATTATTTATTGTTGAAGCATAAATTAATTTCTCTGCATAATCTTGCTCGGGCGTTTCCAGATAAAACGCCGGCAGAAATAATTAGTATTGCAAAAAAATCTTATGTAAGCTTTGCGATTATGATTGCCGAGTTTCCTGATATTATTTACTTAAATATGAATAATCTGAAAAGATGGGTGTCCATCGATGGTCTGGAAAACTACACGGCTGCCCGTCGTGAAGGTAAAGGAGTTCTTCTTTTTGGCGCACATTTCGGAAATTGGGAGATGGGAAACGCCGCGCTGGCTATTACAACTTCTCCCTTTGTTTTTGTTTACCGCATTTTGGATAGCCCTTTTATGGAAGAAGGTATTACATATGTTCGCTCCTCTTACGGCAATGTGTCGCTTTCCAAGGAGAATACTATGCGAAAAATGATCCGTTTGCTAAAGCAAGGCGCCACCATAAGTGTTCTAATTGATCAAAACGTTGCCTGGTATGAAGGTGTATTTGTTAATTTCTTTGGGCGAGAAGCCGCCACAACAGCCGGGCTGGCCTTGCTTGCCCTTCACACGGAATCGGCAGTCTTACCCGCGTTCACCAGGAGATTGCCCAACGGAAAATACTTATTGGAAATCGGCAAGAAAGTTGAAATAAAATCTTCCGGTAATCGTGATGTTGATGTATTGATTAACACGCAAAACTTTACCAGAATAGTAGAAGATAGAATTCGTGAATATCCAGAACAGTGGTTATGGATACACCAGCGCTGGAAGACAAAGCGCTGTCAGGAAAAAAGAAGGATTAACGCCGTTGTTGCAGCAAGGTAAAAAGAAACTGCCGAGGCAGGGAATTAGCAGGATATTGATAAGGGGCACCAACTGGGTCGGTGACGCCGTTATGACTTTGCCCGCTGTTGCGTCAGTGCGCACGGCGTATCCGCGGGCGCATATAAGTATACTGGCCAAACCCCTGGTATCTGACGTATATAAGTTGTTTTCGTCGGCGGATGAAATAATAATATACAGAAAAGAGCTCGATACCGCTCCGGGAGTTATTCGTCTTGCGCGCATATTGCGGAAAAAGAAATTTGACGCGGCGATTCTGCTGCAAAACGCGATCGAAGCGGCGATCATTGCTTTTGTGGCCGGAGTTAAAATACGCGCCGGTTACAATTCCGACGGCCGCGGTCTCCTTTTGACGCACAGTATTAAACGCACGGAAAAAATAAAAAAAGCCCACCATGTTGCTTATTATCTGGAAATGGTTAATGCCCTGGGTTGCCCTCCCGTCAGCCAGGAGATGTATCTGCAGGCGAAAATCAACCGCGTGACGGCTCAAAGTGTTTTACGTACATTTATTCCGCTTGAAGAAAAACCCGTTGCCGTGATTGCGCCCGGCGCCATATACGGCCCGGCAAAAAGATGGTTTTCCGAAAGATTTGCCACGGTGGCCGATAATCTGAAGAAAGATTTTGACTGCCGTGTTATTTTATTAGGCGGCGGGGATGATTGGGGTATCGCGCAGCAAGTAAGAGAGCAAGCAAGTACGGATTTAATCAATCTTGCCGGGAAAACAACTCTGCGCGAAGCCATTTATCTTATTTCCCAAAGTCTTTTATTTATCGGCAACGATTCAGGCCTGATGCATATTGCCGGCGCGCTTAATATTCCCACTGTGGCTGTTTTCGGTTCGACTAATCCGGTAACGACATCTCCTGTGGGAGAAAAAACAATAATTGTGCGCAAAGAGGTTCCTTGCAGTCCCTGTCTGGAAAAAACATGTCCGACCGACTTTCGTTGCATGGATGCGGTTACCGTCGATGACGTTTTGGCGGCTGTTCATGACATCTTAAAGCGGGACTAAATCAATGAGGAAAAATATCGCGGTATTTCTGGACAGAGACGGAACAATCAACGAAGAGGTCGGGTACCTTGACGATTTAGATAAATTGAAAATCATTCCTGCTTCTTTTGAAGCAATACGCTTGATTAATGACGCCGGCATAAAAACCGTGGTGATCACTAATCAGGCCGGTGTTGCCAGAGGATTATTTTCAGAGGAATTTGTTAATGAAGTCAATAAAAACATGCGCATTGCCCTCCTGAGGAAGGGCGCTGTTATTGACGGTTTTTACTATTGCCCTCATCACCCGACGGAAGGGAAAGAACCATACCGTCAGAACTGCGACTGCCGGAAACCGGCGGCCGGCATGTTGCTGCGTGCCGCAGATGATTTGAATATTGATTTGGCGAGATCTTATATAATTGGAGACAGGTACAATGATATGGAAGCCGGCAGGAGTGTTGGCGCGAAATGTATTCTGGTAAAAACCGGTTTCGGTCAAAGCCTCTTGCAAGATGATGGTCCGGACAGGCCGGCTCCTAACAATCAACCGGATTTTATTGCCGCCGACATACTGGAAGCTGTAAAGTGGATACTAAAGGGGCAGAGGTGAATATATTAATCGTCAAATTAAGCGCCATCGGTGACGTTATTCACACGCTGCCTTCGCTGTCTGCTCTGCGGAAGCTTTATCCCGCCGCGCACATAACGTGGGTGGTGGAAGAAGCCGCCGCCGGGCTGGTGTTGAACCATCCTTTGCTTGACGAAGTATTGATTTCCCGGCGCAAAACGTGGTTAAAAAAAATCAAAGCGGGTAAATTTCAATCAGCCTGGGATGATATTTATTTATTTTTCAAAGCTTTGCGCCGCCGCCCCTACGATTTGGTCATTGATTTTCACGGCTTGTTTAAAAGTTCTGTTATTGTTTTTTTGAGCGGCGGCAAAAGAAAACTCGGTTATGATTCTATGCAGGAACTCAGCGGTTTATTTCTCACGGAGAAAATTCCGGAAGACATGAATAAGCATGCCGTGGAGCGTTATCTTGATTTTCCCCGCCATCTTGGAGCGCAAATCGAAAAAACGGAATTTGTTTTGCCTTCGGACGCTGATGCAGATAAACAAATTGATTTGTTTATGGAAAAGCATTTGTTGGAAGAAGGCAAGTTTATCGCCATCAATCCTATTGCCTACTGGAAAACGAAATTATGGAAAGAAGAAAAATTTGCCGTCCTTGCTGATTTAATTTCTGAGAAATTAAAGATGAAAGTGGTTTTTACCGGAAGCAAAAAAGCGCCTCTGGATAAGATAATTTCAAAAATGTCCAAATCGGCTGTTAATCTGGGCGGTCAAACATCATTGCCTCAGTTGGCCGCTTTTTTAAAAAAGGCAAAAATGCTGGTAACCACAGATTCCGGCCCCATGCACCTGGCCGCTGCCGTGGGAACACCGGTGATCGCTCTTTTCGGGCCGACCGACCCGGCGAGAACCGGTCCTTACGGTGAAGGGCACACAATAATAAAAAGCGCTTTAACATGCAGCCCGTGTTTTTTGAAAAAATGTTCGACCGGGCAATGCATGAATGATATCACCACAGAACATGTATTTGCCGTGTTGGAAAAAAGAATAAAAAGTTGATTATGGTTTGCCGGCGGCAGACATGACTTTTTTGACGGCTTCTGCCGCATCGTGCATGTCACTGTCGGAAAGAGTCGGATGAACAAGGAACATCATACTGGTTTCACCCAATTGTTTGGCTATCGGCAAATTCAATGCGGGCCGAAGCTTTTCCTCCCCGAAAGCTTTTTCCAGATATATTTCACTGCAACTGCCGGAATAACACGGAATACCCTCCGCGTTTATCGCCATGATAACTTTATTTTGGTTCCAGCCGGGTTTGAGCATTTCCGGTTTCAAAAAAACGTAATATTTATAATAAGCATGTTCCACATTACGAGGGGGTGCAGTTACACGAAGAGAAGGAATTTTTAAAAATTCCTTTGTTAATATGGCGGCATTATTTCTGCGTTTGTTGAGCCAAGCGTCGAGTTTCCTCAACTGTTTCCTGCCGATGGTCGCCTGTATTTCCGTCATCCGCCAATTTGTTCCGAAGGAATCGTGAAGCCACTTGAATTCCGGACCAGGATGATTATTATCGATGATTTTTTCATAATTTTTTCCGTGATCTTTATATGACCAAATTTTTGACCAAAAATTATAGTTATTTGTTGTTACCATGCCGCCTTCGCCGCCGGTGGTTATAATTTTATCCTGACAGAAAGAAAAAGTGGCGATATCGCCAAAAGAACCTACCTGTTTTCCTTTATACGATGCTCCGAGCGCCTGCGCGCAATCTTCAATTACGTACAGGTTATGTTTTATGGCTAATGCCAAAATAGGATCCATCTCGCACGGCCAGCCGGCGAGATGCACGGCAATAATTGCCCGCGAACGCGGCGTAATTGCTTTTTCGATTGTTGCGGAGGTGATGTTTTGGCTGTCCGGATCAACATCGGCAAAAACCGGTTTGGCATTGCGCATAACGGCGCAGCTTGCCGAGGCAATGTAGCTGCGAGGGGTGACAATAACTTCATCACCGTTTCCTATACCAAGGGCAATCAAAGCCGCTTCCAGTGCGACTGATCCGTTCATCACGGTGACGGCATGGCTTGCGTTTATATAATCGGAAAATTCTTTTTCGAAGAGGCGCCCTTCTTTTCCCGTCCAGTAATTAACTTTTCCGGACTGAAGAACTTTAACAGCTGATTTGATTTCGTCTGCGTCATAAAATGGCCACGGGGGGTATATATCCGTGCGTACAGGCTTTCCCCCGTCAATTGCTAATACTGTCACGCAAATAGCCTCCCTAATTTAGGAGCAGCCTATATGTTTTCCCCCGATTTGTAAATACATGAGAAAAAATAATTTCATGATGTGAATTCCAGTTCAAAGTGCACCACGTTTAGCTAGCTAGATACCAGAAAATCCCGTCATGTTCTCTATTTATCTGCCTGGTGCACTTGCAAGTAGAATGCACCTGATCATTAAAATAATTAATGCCGCAAAATATCAAGGGTCAGTCATCACAGCGTGTCAGTGCTCTTGTTTTTTACTTGTCAGTCTTAATTTTTTAACCTATACTTTGACTTAAAATAATTATTTTGTTTTTATGCCGGATTGCCAGCCCGGCCTTTTTGGGAAATCGGCGAATGGGAGAAAGAGCGCCATTTTTTTTCTTCCAGATGTTTGTGAGAACTTTATCGCCTTGATGCGTAGAAATTATGGGGAGCGGGTATGTCCATATTTTTTATGTCGAGCCCGGCAAATAAATGGGACAAGCAATTATTTTTGGATATTGTTGTTCTGGCGAAAGACGTAACATTCCGTTGTCCAGAAAGCGCAAAGCTTCTTTTAGGAGAAGGGGAAAAAGTAATTGACGTTATAAGGGAATACCGGTTTCAATAATGAACCGATTTCCTTTCAGTTGAAAGACGGACTAACTAATTAAGCTAATGTTGATGCGAGGGATTTATGGCAGTGATTCTTGACGGGATAAAGATTGCTCAGGAAGTCAGGGTCTCTGTTCGTTCTGAGGCCGCGGCGCTTAAAGAAGAAACAGGGATTGTTCCGGGACTGGCAGTAGTGTTGGTTGGCAGTGATCAAGCATCGAAGATTTACGTGGAAAAAAAGGCCAAGGCCTGCGCCGAAGCCGGTTTTTTTTCTCGCGAATATAAACTGCCTGAGGATACGGGTGAAGGAAAGCTTCTTGATCTGATCAGAGACTTGAATATGGATAAATTCATTCATGGTATTCTTGTCCAGCTTCCGTTGCCCCGCCATATTGCGACGGATAAAGTCATTGCCGCCATTGACCCTCTGAAGGATGTGGATGGTTTTCACCCTTACAACGCCGGCGCGCTGTTGACCGGCGCGCCCCTTTTTGTTCCCTGCACGCCCCGCGGTATTATGGAACTGATTTCCCGCACCGGCATTGATATTGCCGGAAAGGAAGCGGTTATTGTGGGACGCAGTAATATTGTCGGAAAGCCCGCGGCAATACTGCTTCTCGCGCAGCACGCCACCGTCACGATTTGTCATTCCCGAACCAAAAACCTCCCTTCGGTTACTTCCCGCGCCGACATTTTGATTGCGGCGGTGGGCAAACCGCACATGATTACGGCAAATATGGTTAAAGAAGGAGCGGTAGTTATAGATGTCGGTGTGAATCGTTTAGAAGATGGAAAATTAGCGGGCGATGTGGTTTTTGACGAAGTTGCCCCGAAGGCTTCCTACATTACTCCTGTCCCCGGCGGTGTGGGACCGATGACGATAGCCATGCTGATGAGAAATACTCTTGAAGCGGCTGGTGCCGCCGCAAAAAAGTGAGACGGTAGTGTCGATTATGAGAGAACTGCTTTTACAGAGGAGATTTAATAAGTGATGATTGATTTGGGGAAATCCTTTAAAAGAATCTTCAGCGAGAGAAGGATTATTCAATTTAGTCCTCCGAGAACCGGTAGCACCCTTGTGTTCAATGTTTTAAGAGAAGTTTTCCCGCAAAGGAGAATAGATAAGTCGCACAACTATGATCCGAAATATTTGAAATATCCCGTTATTGTCACCTATCGCCATCCATTGGACGCTATGGCCTCCAGTATTCAGCGCTATGACCGTATTCCCTCCGATGAAGAGGTGGAAAATCAAATAAAAGAATTTGCGGACAACGGAATTTGGGATATTTTGAAGATCCGCGGCCAAGAGAATGTTTTAATGCTGAGGTATGAACTTTTTTATAATAATTATGACCATATATTCGCTCATCTGGAAGGGTTTTTTTCTATTGCGATACCGGCTGAAAAGCGCCGGTATATTGCGGCGCAATATAATATCGAGGCCGTTGATAAAATTGTCCGGAACTATGACGCCTTTCACGATTATGATTCGGTAACTCAACTGCATGGAAAACACATATCGGCGTACAAGGGAAATATTAATTACTATCGGGAATTTTTCAGCCCAAAACAGATAGACTATTTAAGAAAAGTATATCATAAATTTCTTGTTGAATTTGGCTATGAGTGAAGACAGCCGTTTTACGGCACAGGTTTTTATTGTTGCAGATTGTGTGTTTGCAGATACTGCGCAAGCTCGAGTTTTTGCTTTTCCAGGTGACCTCCGACATTATAACGTGTCACCAGCGCACCGAAATCATCAGGTAGGTCTTTTGTGCCTGCGCCAAATAACCTTTTAATTATCATATCGCCGACGCGATAGCGAAAATGAACTTCCTCATAATAATTTAGTGCATCGGTCGTTACAGTATTGAATCCGCTGAAATCATAGAAATCCGTCAGCTGAGCCAGCCTTTCCTTTACTTTAAATAACGGTTCGGCGTTTTTTAAATAAAGCTGATAATAAATAGGGGAAATATAAAAGACAAGAGAAAAATTGTGTTTTGCCGACAGGGCAATTAGTTCCTCGATCGCCGTAAAGCTTTCCTCTGTGGCCCTGCGGTTATAAGTTAGAGGCTCATATTTTTGAAGCTGATAGTCAAAAATCGGTTTTCCGATTGATTCGATAATTTTGTCCGCGGTTTTCCATCTCAGCACGAGGCCGTGACTGTCCATTGAGAATCTGCGTTCGGGTCTGATATTTCTAAGCCTTTCCAGCCACCCCTTAAGTTCAACCAAGTCCGGCTTGCGGAAAAAATAAATACCGAAAAGCTTGAGACGATTCGGGCCGCCGATATCCGGATGCATGATGCGCATAAGCTGTGTTTCGTGGTCGGAGGCGAGTTTGTTGAAGCAGAAACCGTCCAATCCAATGACTATCGATTTGATTTCAATGTCTTTTTCCAAAAAGGCCTTGACGATGGCCAGATGCTCAACAGGCAATCCTTCGCTATAGGACATGTTAAAAAAACTGCCTGTATCTATTTGCGCGGCATCAATTACCCAGACGCGGGAAGTTCCGAAGATAAAAGAGTCAAACTTGCCGGGATTGCGGAATACAAACTCCGGCTTGAACATGTGCTCGTTAATGCCATCAGGATATTTTGCCGGATAGAGTGTCTTATATGGGCTGAACAGGGTTAAGCGTACGGCGTAATGGTCAATATGAAAATTTATTCCCACGGCGACAAGAGAAAGCAATATAATCAGGGACCAGGTATTGATTAGCCATTTACGGTAATTCATAAACATTCACCACTTTAAAAATTAAAGTATAAAAAAGTACTGGCCTGATTCAGCAGAAGAAGTCCCAAAACCATCATCACGCCGACAGCCAGGGCGTTTTTCCGATTCGGCGAAAAATCACGCAGCAACTCATTGGAGTTTTTCGTGAATAAAACAACAAATATTAGGGCGATGCAGAGAAAATAATTGTGTAAATCAACCTGTGGAAGATTTTCCCGCCATCCGCCGAACTGGATGCCGAAGGAGGTCATTTTTTGCCAGAAGGGACTATCGGCCAGTTTTTCCGATATCAGGATGCCGTTCAGCCCGAACATGCCTTTGAGCACCTTCATTGCGTCATGCCATGTATTTGCCCGGAAAAAAATTGCTGATGTGTTGAAAAAATTGAAGAAAAGAAACCAGGCCAGCGCCTTGTGCATGCGAATTCCCAAAAGTCTCCAGTAGCGATAAAATATGGAAACAGCTCCATGAATGAAGCCCCAGAACAAGAAAAGCCACGACGCTCCGTGCCAAAATCCGACCACGAGAAAAGTAACCATGATGTTGAGGTTTGTCCTGATTCCACCCTTTCTGCTTCCTCCCAACGGGATATACAAATAGTCACGCAAAAACCTGGTCAGGGTAAGATGCCAGCGGCGCCAAAAGTCGACAATGTTGAGAGCTTTAAAAGGGGAATTGAAATTAATAGGGAGGTGGATGTTGAAAATAAGAGCAACGCCTATTGCCATATCGGTATAGCCGCTGAAATCGAAATAAATCTGCATGCTGAAGGAAAGTGATGTCAGCCATGCTTCTATAAAAGTCAGCGTTGCCGCTGTATCGTAACCGCCATTGGCAATGATTGCCAGAGTATCAGCGATAACTGTTTTCTTGAATAACCCTATGGAAAAGATAAACATACCACGGCAAAGATTGGCTAAATTAAAACGGCCTGCCTGTTCCGATTGTATCTGTGGTATTATCTCTGTATGATAGGGGATTGGTCCGGATACGACATACGGGAAGAAAGTAACGTAAAGACAGTAATGAAAAAAATCATAACGGTATCCGCCGTGGCGGTAAATATCTGTCAGCCATGCGATTTGCATGAAGGTGTAAAAGCTGATGCCGAGAGGAAGCAAAATCTGCAGCGCGCCGATGTTGGTAGAGAAGGCAGCATTAATATTTTCCACAAAAAAATTGTAATATTTAAAAAAACCTAAAAAAAGAATATTAGCGGTAATCGCCGCAGCAAGGATTATTTTTTTTCGCGTTTCGCTTTTGTCTTTTTTGGCGAACGTGGATAGCGTAATTCCAAAGGCGTAGTTAAACAAAACGGAACATATCAGAACCAGGGCAAAATAAATATTCCAGTAAGACATGAAGGCCAGGGACGCCACGAGAAGAAATAAGCGCGCCCATCTGGCGTTCAAATATGTGTGAAGCAGGAAGTATACAGCTGCGACCAGCGGCAAAAATATCAGAATAAAAGCGTAGGAATTAAAAAGCATTTATTATCCTATACGGAAGCTACTGTCACCGGGCCTTTGATTTCTGGAAGTAGTTGCAATTATCGGTAATTTCCAGATTTTGCCGAAAAGCCTTATATACTCATTTGTGCCGGTTTGCAAGTGTAACCGTTTATTCGAATTGCCTCAAATAAAATGTTACCGAAGGGGTTGATAAAAGAGGTTCGTTGCCTCAAAAACCGATGTTACCGAGAAGAGAATCGGAAACGGAGGTTTTTATATGAGTCCCCAGGCTAA
>DSAV01000084.1 GCA_011046295.1 Deltaproteobacteria bacterium
GGGCATAGCCTGCCACGCGTTGACGTAAAGATTGAGAAGTACCTGTTCGATTTGTCCATAATCCGCGGTAACAGGCCAGAGATTATTTTGCAGGTTGAGATGGATTTGTATTTCTTTTTTTGTGCGTCCGATTGTTTCCGAAGTCTTCTGAATCATCGAATTAATATCCACATTATTCACTTCAAATTTACCGCCGCGGGCGAAACCCAGTAATTGCTTGGTTAAATCAGCGCCGCTCATTACAAGCGCTTCGATGGTTTTCAGGTGCTCATAATTGGCATCTTGCAAGTCGAGATTGAGAAGAGCTAAAGAAGTATGGCCTTGTATACCCATGAGAAGATTGTTGAAATCGTGAGCTATGCCCCCGGCCAATGTGCCGATTGATTCCATTTTTTGTGCCTGAAAAAGACGAGCCTCAGTTATTTTTTGCCCGGTTATATCCCGCATGGAATTAAGAAGTGCGGGCTGATTATCCCAGTTAATTCCGACGCTGTTTGTTTCTACCCAGCGAGTTGTTCCTTTTCTGTCCATGACGCGAAATGTATAAGAGACGCTTGAAGCATTGTCTTCTTGTTGCAGGCAGCTTTCCTGTCGTTGAAGCACCATGTCCCGATCTTCGGAAATAACCATATTTATAAATGAAACAGATGATAATTCATCCTTGTCATAGCCGAGCATTTGAAGTGTTTTTATATTGGCAAAACAAATTTTTCCGTTCGTAATTATAAAAACGGCTTCATTGGAATTTTCTATCAGAAGGCGGTATTTTTCTTCTGATTTGCGTAATTCCTCTTCTATAGCCTTTCTTTCCGTAATATTTTTAGAAACAACAGCTACGGCGATTTTATTATTAGAGCTGTCTCTGACGGGGCTGAACGTCCGCAAGAAAAATCCGTTGTCGCGGGGAGAGTAGTGTTCGTCGAAAACGGATTTATTCCGCAGATAAACTTCTTTGATTCTTTCGGAAAAAATACTGGTCTGCTCTTCAGAATGGAATTCACCGTAACAACGGCCGATAATTTGATCGGCGGATAATTCCAATCGTTTAATATGATTGCTGTTTATGAAGATGTAACGGCAGTTTTCATCAACAAGATATAAAGAATCACTGGTTGAATCCACAAGGCAGCGGTACTGGTAGTCGGAATTTTCCAGCTGATTAATTTTTTGAGTGAGTTCAGTATATTTTTCTTCCAGCTGTTTGAGGCTTAATTTTGAATTCATTGCTTTTTAAAACTGTTGCTAGCTAATTATATCAAGTCTTTTAACTGCAAACAAAAAACGTCGTAGTCACGGCTGCTGAAAAGGATATGACGAATATGCTTTATTTCATTATTCTCCCGGGCAAATTCTATGCTCGTTTTCAGCGCAATTTTGGCGGCTTCATCAAGAGGGTAGGCGTAAACCCCGGTGCTTATAGCCGGAAATGAAATGCTTTGCAATCCATTCTGCCGGGCAAGTTCCAGGCTGTTTCGGTAAGCATTCTGCAGCAGCTTCTCTTCGCCTCGGGCGCCACCCCGGTAAATAGGGCCCACTGTGTGGATAACATACTTCGCCTTGAGGTTTCCGCCGGTAGTAATCACGGCTTTGCCTGTTGGGCATGATCCTATCTGGCGGCACTGGGCCATGATGGAAGGACCGCCGGCGCGATGGATGGCGCCGTCAACGCCGGCGCCCCCCGCCAAACGCTCATTGGCGGCATTGACAATAGCGTCTGTAATTTCCTCGGTTATATCGCCGCAAACAAGTTCTATAATTGTTTCATTAACTTTTGCCTGCATAAGCTATATATCAGGTATTTTTTCTCCCTCACCGTAAATGAGCATGCGGTAGGTTTTTTCAATCCTGTCCCAGTTTTCCTCCCGATCCAAAGACCAGTATCGTCCGATAACGGAGGCAACTTTTCCTAATTCCAATTCCAGAGTTTTTTCTTCCACTTTTTTTATATACAAGGCGCCGCTTTCCGGTAATTCTCCGCGCCGGCCCAGCATGGCGTGGATGAACATTTGAGGGACTTGCTCCTTTTTTGCCATTTCCATCAACGTAAAAAGATGATTTATCGAACCGTGGGAACTGAAGAAGGATACTATTCCCATAAGGTGTAAAGCACAATTTGTTTCATGGGCTTTTCGCATGACGCTTAAAAAAGCTCGGTTTTGATAAAATGACTTATCTTCGATAGTCCGGTCGATTTTCAGACGGTCTGAATAAATTCTGCGTCCCGCGCCGATATGCAGATGTCCCGCTTCGGAATTACCCACCGTGCCGGATGGCAAGCCAACAGATTCTCCTGAGGCATCAAGTTTACTTGACGGATAATTTTTCATTAAACTATCTATAACCGGCGTACGGGCAAGCCAGATGAGATTAGAGTTATTTTCATCTCCCAATCCCCATCCGTCGAGGATTATCAACAATAACCTCCGCGCGCGAGGAAATGAGCCAGTTTTATTTTCAATAAGAGATGAACCGCTCATCAGTGGCGAAGGATGCAATCCCATAATGTTCAGTATCGTAGGGGCGACTTCAGCAAGTTCTCCTTTGGGGCAAAGAGAGAATTTTTTTTCCGGATGAATTAAAATCAAGGGAACGGGGCTGTTCGTGTGTCCTGTGTCCACGGCGCCGTCAGGATAACGCCATTTTTCCGCGGTTCCATGATCGGCGGTCACAATGGCCGGTATTCCTTGTTTCCGGGCGGCATCCACGAGAATGCCCGCGTGCCTGTCCACCGCCTCTATGGCTTTGATGACGGCTTTATCATTTTCGATATGAGCGACAACATCTACATTGGGCAAATTAACAACAATAAAATGATAATTTTCATCATTAATTTTTTCCAGGGCGGCTTTTGTGATTCCTTCGATGGACATTTCCGGCGCTTCATCAAAAAGAGAAACATCCTTCCGTGTTGGTACTACAATTATTTCTTCACCAGGCAGAGCGTTATCTTTCTTGCCATTAAGGAAGAAACTGATGTGAACGGCTTTTTCCGCTTCGGTAATTTTAACCTGCCGCAGATTATTTTGGGAAATTATATCGCTCAATGTGTCCTGAATTGCGTCCTCAGGCGGGAAAGCCACCTGAACATTTAAAGATTTATGGTATTCAATCATTGTGGCAAAATTAAGATTCAATGGTTTATCTACGGGAAATTCATCGAAGTTGTCATCGGTTAGGGCACGCGTTAATTGAATTTCACGCTCGCCGCGGATATTGTAAAATATTACCGAATCGCCCTTTGATATGCGCCCCACAGGGTATCCGCCTTTGTCGTTCAAAACGAGAGGAGTTAAGGTTTCATCTTCTTTTCCTAGCGCGTAAGCACGGCGCAAGGCTTCCGACATGGGATGTTTTATTTTTTGGCTCATTGTTCCTAAATTATAATTAACCTCTGAATTATTTGCGTTATGTTTAGCGAAACAAAGCAGAAGTGTAAAGGGAAACTTTTGTTTATTGATAAATAAACTTTTAAGTGTTAAAAAAAGAAAATTTGTTGGCGAAGCCTATGTATACCGTTAAAAAAACAAGAGAAACCCATAATAACAATATATGCGAAGAAATTTTGCGTGAAAGAGCATCTGTTTTGAGTCGTGCCGGAATGGCCGTAAGCGATGCGATTAATTTGTTAAAGAAGCTGGATGAGCAAATAACAAAGAAAGTATCGCTAATAGACAAGTTACGCGGGAAAGAAAACACGCAGTTCGAAAAGCAAAAAAGGGTTTCACTGGGAAAAGAAATCAATGCATCAATAGAGAAATTCAATGAGTTGAGGGAAAAAACAAAATTACGATATTATTATCTTATTGTGACCAGGGAAGCGCTTGGGCTGCGAAGACATGACATTATCTTTGAAATATATAAAATTCCGGATAAAAAAAACAGGTTTAATGATGGACATTTTTAAAAAAAAGCGATTAAAAATGGTGCAGACGCAGCTAAAAGCTCGTGATATAACCGATGCGCGCGTGCTGAAAGCCATGGAGAGCATTCCGCGTCACTTATTTGTGGATGAAGGATTGGCTGAGCAGGCTTATAACGACAACCCTCTTCCGATAGACGCAAGACAAACAATTTCCCAGCCTTACATCGTCGCTCTGATGACGCAGGCACTGGAGATCAAAAATACCGATAAGGTTTTGGAAATAGGCACAGGTTCAGGTTATCAAACAGCGATTTTAGCCAGCCTTGCATTTCAGGTTTTCTCTATTGAAAGAATTGCCACCCTGGCGGCAAAGGCGCGTAAAATTCTCGATCAGCTCAAATTCTATAACGTAGCCATAAGAGTAGGAGATGGCTCATACGGATGGAAAGAAGAAGCCCCGTTTGACGCGATTATCACTACCGCTGCGGTTCCTGAAATTCCTCAGCACCTTGTCGAGCAACTCGCCGCGGGCGGCAGGCTTGTCGCGCCGGTGGGAAACCGGGATATTCAAACACTGTATAAAGTCAAACGCGATTTAAAGCATCCGGACAAGCTCAATAAAGAGGACCTGGGTGGATGTCGTTTCGTGAGCCTGATAGGAAATAGCGGGTGGAAAGAATGAAAAAATCAAAACTGTCATTATTACTCATATTGCTCCTGTTAAACCTGACGTTTTCGTGTGCCGGTCCGCAAATCTACAGAGAAAAGGCCACCGGTGTATATCATCGGGTGAAGAGTGGAGAAACAGCTTACAGCATTGCTCGTGTTTATAACATCAGTTTGAACGAGTTGGCCGAAATTAACAATCTCAAGGATCCTGCCCTGCTTAGAGAGGGCACGGTATTATTTATTCCCAATGCAACAGAGGTAATTGAAGATGTCATGGCGCGACGGGGAGGTGTTGTTTCCGGGACAAAGAAAGATAAAAAAAGTGCCGCGCCAAAATCCGCACCCTATGTTCCGCCTCAAAGGAAAGCGGATATTAGACAAGAGCATAAAATTTTCATCTGGCCGGTAAAAGGCGAAGTCAAGGCTCATTTTGGAAAACAGCCGGATAACACTTATCATAATTGGATAAAAATCGCCGCACCGGAAGGGTCGCAGGTTAGGGCCGCTGCATCGGGAACCGTAATTTTTTCATCCAACATCAAGGACTACGGGGAAACGGTTATTATCCGGCACGAGAAGGAACTCACTACGGTTTACACTAACCTCAGCACACGATACGTAAAAGCGGATCAAGGAATAAAGCAGGGAGATATGATTGCGCTTGTAGGAGAAAAAGACGAAAACGAAACTACTTATATTAACTTTGAAATAAGACTCAAAGGAAAAGCGGCCAATCCTTTGTTGTTTTTGCCTTAAACTTGCCAGAAGATTTTCCGTTGTTATATTAACACAAATATTTTCACGAGGTAATGATGGATTGTTATTTTGAACAAGGGCCAATACGCCCTCCCAGTGAAGCGACAAGTTTATTGATTCGCGTGACGAGAAATTGTCCATGGAACAAATGCGCCTTTTGCCGGACATATCACGGTACAAAGTTCGAACTAAGAAGCGTCGAAGAGGTGAAAGCGGATATTCAGGCAATGAAAGATTACGCGGATAAAATCATTGGTTTGTCGTGGAAAATCGGGGAAGGGGGCGAAGTTAACAGAAGCGTCCTAAGCCATATTTATAATCAGGGTTTGTTTGATGATTATTTGCGGACAGTTGCGGCCTGGCTTTATTTCGGCGGAGAAAATGTTTTTTTGCAGGATGCCAATTCCTTAATCGTTAAAACTCATGAATTGGTGGAAATTCTGGAATTTCTCAAAGAAAAGTTTCCGAATATCAAAAGAATAACTTCCTATTGCCGTTCTCACACGGCGGCAAGAAAAACCGTAGAAGAGTTTAAGCAGTTAAAAAAGGCGGGTCTTACGCGCATTCATGTTGGCATGGAAAGCGGCAGCAATGAAGTCCTGGCATTGGTTAAGAAAGGAGTAACCGGAGATATTCACGTGAAAGCAGGAAAGAACATCAAGCAGGCGGATATTGAGCTGAGTGAATATTTCATGCCGGGGTTGGGAGGAAAAAAATTATCGCGGCAGCACGCCTTGGAATCAGCAAAAGTAATAAATGCGATAAATCCGGATTTTATAAGACTCAGAACGCTCCATGTTGTCCCCGGTACCGCACTTGAAGAAATGGTAAAAAGCGGTGAATTCACGACACTGAGTGACGACGAAGTTGTCCGGGAAATCCAAATATTTGTCGAAAATCTGGATGTGCGCGGCGCAAAGCTGGTCAGCGACCATATTTTAAATATTATGGAGGAACTGGAAGGGACGTTTCCTCAGGATAAAGAGAAAATATTAGCATCAATCGAACAATATTTTGCTCTTACTGATAATGAGAGGCTTATGTTTCGCCTAGGTCGCCGCAGCGGCCTTTTGAGGAAACTCGAAGATTTGAACAATAGTGATAATTACACGAAGCTGAAATCCGTCGTGGATAGCTATTTGGCGCAAGGAAGGAACCTGGATGAAGATATCATTAAAATAATGAATAATTACATCTAGTTAAATAAATTCTGCTGCAACTGGTGACGATTTTTATATATTTTAATTAAGCGCAAAGAATTTCAATGTTTATAGCCATCTCCGGGTTATTGCCGGCTCATGGAAGGTATTATCCATTGACTATAAGTTCCATTCGTGTTATTGTCTTTCTTTCTATATACGAAAGGCAGGGTAAGAAAAAATGTTTAAAGTAGGGGATTTGGCGGTTTATCCGGCGCAGGGGGTTGGGGTCATTGAAGCTATTGAAAACAGGGAAGTAATGGGGAAAATACAACCCTTTTATGTCATGAAAATTATGGGTAATGGGATGAAGATAATGATTCCCACGAATAGCGCCAAAGCGGTGGGATTGCGCGAGGTTATTCTTGAGAAAGAAATACCGAAAGTTTTTGAAATATTGAGGAATAAAGACGTAACTATAGATAAACAAACATGGAATAAGAGATACCGGGAATATCTGGAGAAAATTAAAACCGGCTCTGTTTTTGAAATAGCCAGTGTTTTGCGCGACCTTTTCATACTGAAGAGCGATAAAAATCTTTCTTTTGGCGAACGGAAAATGATGGATACGGCAAAAAATTTGTTGGTGAAAGAAATTTCTGTGGCCTCAAACGCGCAGGAAGCTAAAGTGGAAAAAGACCTGCAAATGATTTTCAGCATGCAGTAAACATCATTTAGCTCTTTGAAAATCTAAATAAATAAAGTGTTATTAAGTGTTTACGATAGAACCTGAAAGTGTTGACTCCGGTTTTTTATGGATGAGGGTAATATAAAGTGTAATGGATAGAAAAAAGAGTGTTGTAAAAGCAGTGTAGTGAAAGGAGGTGAAAAGGTTGATTATTCGAATTATCTTAATTCTCGCATGTTCCGTTAGCGGATTATGGATTGCCTTTTATTCTTCAGTACCGGATTCATCGTATCGGATTCTGGAGACAGTCGGCGGCTTTATTATTGGTTTATTAATTGCTTTATTAGTTATTAAAGTAGAACAAGACATCCGTAAATTATCTTTAAAAATCATAGCCGGCGGTGTTGCTGGCATGATTATCGGCCTGCTGATCGCGCTGATTCTTGGATTCGGTTTAAGTCTGGTTACAAAAATAAGCGAAAATCCTCGGGTAGTGCCTTGGATTTACCTGCTTCTGACGGGTATTTTGGGCTATCTTGGTCTTGTTTTGGGCTCAAAAAAAGTTGAGGAATTAAATTATCATTCCTCCGATGTGAAGAGCAAATTCGATTACAGAATCCTTGACACAAGTGTAATAATCGACGGTAGAATAGCCGATATTTGCGACAGCGGATTTATAGAAGGGGATTTAATTGTTCCCCGCTTTGTGCTCAATGAGCTGCAGTTTGTAGCTGATTCCTCCGACCCGATGAAGCGTTCACGTGGAAGACGCGGGCTTGATATCCTCAATCACATGCAAAAAAGTAACAACATCAATATCGACATCGTTGATCATGATTTTCCAAAGATTAAAGGTGTTGACGGAAAGCTTGTGGCTCTGGCTAAAAAAATAAATGCCAAGCTCCTTACCAATGATTATAATTTAAACAAGGTTGCCGAACTTCAGGGCGTGAAAGTCCTAAACATAAATGAACTGGCCAACGCGATGAAGCCTGTTGTGCTTCCTGGCGAGCATATGAATGTAAAAATCATTCGTGAAGGGAAGGAAGCTGGACAGGGAGTTGGCTATCTTGATGATGGAACGATGATTATCGTGGATGCGGCGCAAAAGCTGGTAAATACGAATGTAGATGTAATCGTTACCAGTGTATTGCAAACCACCGCAGGACGCATGATTTTTACCGAGCTCAAAGAAGTGGCGAATAAGAAAAACCAGCAAAATATTAAAACAGCGTCCGACGCCGTAAACTGATAAATATTTACATAATTTCAGAAATATCGATTGCATTTATTCCGGTGATAGAGATATAAAAATATGCCGGGATTTAAATCAAAAAAGTCCACATTCGGACTTTCGGTAGTTTTTGATTAAAGCCCGGAGAATTTTTGACATTCCGGGCTTTTTTTTGGAAAATGTTATGAAAACAGTCGCGATCATCCCCGCTTCAGGAACAGGCGAGAGGTTTAGCGGCAAAATGCGCAAGCAGTATTGCCTATTGGATAAAAAGCCCCTATTTATTCACGCGCTTGAAGTATTTGAACAGGCGAAAGCTGTACATGAAATTGTTTTGGTTTTGCCTGCTGATGACGTTGCTGATGCGAAAAAAAATATATTACGAAAGTATGGTCTGCAAAAGATAACCGCTGTCATTGCCGGCGGGAGCAAGAGACAAGATTCAATAAGAAACGGACTTGCCTCTATCAAAGGTGTGTATGATATTGTTATTGTTCATGACGCAGTCCGGCCGTTTGTTACGGAAAAGTTAATTAATGATGTTATCGAGGCGGCTAAGAGTTATGGAGCGGCATCGGCGGGAGTTAAAGCGAACGACACAGTAAAAGAAACGGTATCGGGAGATATGGTCAAAATGACCATTCCGAGGGACAACTTGTGGCTTACGCAAACACCCCAGGCCTTTAAATATGAAATATTAAGAAAAGCATATAATGAAGCTTACAAAAATAAATATTATGGAACAGATGACGCTTCTCTTGTCGAGAATATTGGACAAAAAGTAAAGATGGTTCAGAGTGATTATAATAATATCAAAATTACGACTCCGGAAGATATGATAATCGCCAAAGCTTTCAAGGCGGAAAAGCGACCACAAAATTGCTTTATTGGCTTTGGTTACGACAGCCACAGATTTGTTTCCGGAAGAAAGCTGATTTTAGGCGGTGTGGAAATTCCATTCGAAAAAGGATTGCAAGGTCATTCCGATGCAGACGCTCTAGTACATGCAATTTGCGATGCGCTTTTGGGAGCGGCAGGATGTGGTGATATCGGAAGACATTTTCCCGATACGGATGAAGCTTTTACGGATATTTCTAGCCTGATACTGCTGAAAGAAGTAAGAAAAAAAATCAAAAGCAAAGGTTTTTCGGTTGTAAATATTGACGTGACGGTCGTCATGGAAAAACCAAAGATAGCTGCTTATGCAGAGATGATGATAAAAAATATTACACGGACTTTAAATGTTCCGGAAGATGTTTTAAATATAAAAGCGAAAACAAACGAAAGAATGGGTTTCATCGGCAGAAGCGAAGGAGTTGCAGTATTTGCCGTAGCGTCGGTATTAGAAGAATAATGATAAAGAAGCCGAGAGTAAGATTCGCTCCATCCCCAACAGGAGAGCTGCATGTAGGCAACGCGCGTACCGCTTTGTTTAACTGGATGTTCGCCCGGCACCATAACGGCAAATTTATTTTAAGAATCGAAGATACGGATGAAGCCAGAAGCGAGTTATCATATCAAATAGGGTTGTATGATGATTTAAAATGGTTGGGATTGAATTGGGACGAAGGTCCGGAAGAAAACTGCCCGTATGGTCCGTATAGACAAAGCGAGAGGCTTCCCATATATAAAGACTATCTTGAGAAACTTATAAGCAAGGGTCTTGTTTATCCCTGCTACTGCACAGAAGAAGAGCTTGAAGGTGAGCGCCGAGAACTTATTTTAAGCAAGCGCATGCCGCGTTATATGGGAAAGTGCAGAAATCTAACAAAGGTGGAAAAAACAAGACTGGAAGCTCAGGGAAGAAATCCTGCATTTCGCTTTAAAATACTTCCACAAGTTATTGAATATGAAGACTTAATACGTGGCAAAGTCAAGTTTGAAAGCGATAATATAGGAGATTTCATCATTGTTCGCTCCAACGGGATGCCCGCGTATAATTTTTCCGTAGTTGTTGATGATTACCTGATGAAAATTTCACATGTTATACGGGGTGAGGATCATCTTTCGAATACAGCTTTACAATTAGTTTTATATAAAGCTTTAGGATTAACCCCTCCCTTCTTTGCGCACCATTCTCTGATTTTGGGGAAAGACCGAGCGAAACTAAGCAAACGTCATGGATCTGTAAGCATTTCTGAATTTCGCAGGCGGGGAATTATGCCCGAAGCGTTAATTAATTATCTGGCCCTGCTGGGCAGTTCGTTTAAAGGCGGAAAAGAAATATTATCTAGGGAAGAAATGATCAGGGAATTTTCTTTGGAGAAAGCTTCAAAAAGCGGCGCAGTTTTTGATGATGATAAACTGCTTTGGATCAACGCGAATTATATCAGGAAAGCAACCTCCCGGGATTTAATAAAAGATCTCGCACCGTTTCTCCACGACGCGGGATACAGAATGGAAGAAATTGACAGCGACTGGCTGGAAGAAATTATTAATATTGTAAAAGATGAAATGAACAGTCTGGCTGATATTAATTCGCACATAGAAATCTTTTTTCCCGATAAGTTAAAGATGACAGTGGAAGCAAAAGAACTGCTGGCGAAAGATTCATCAAAAATAATAATTAGATATTTAAAAGAATATATCGCTTTTAATGATGACGAACCTCGTAAACTTTATATAAATGCCATAAAACATTTAAAAGAAAAAACGAGACTAAAGAATAGAGAAATATTAATGCCTATTCGCGCCGCACTCACCGGAAAAACAAAAGGTCCGGAGCTTGAAGAAGTCTTTAAAGTAATGGGAAGAAGTATAGCGCTGGAATTGCTTCAAAGAATTGCTGATTAAAAATACTAAAGGATACTGTTCGCAATATGAAGAATAAGCTGATCGGTATAATAGACTATGCCATAAATGAATGCGTGAATGAAAAGATATTTGAGTTGGATTTTTTGCCGCGCGTTGAAGTAGAAGTACCCGCTAACTCAGAGCATGGTGACTATGCCACAAACGCGGCGATGATTCTTGCCTCGTCAGTTAAAAAGAACCCGCGAAATATTGCCGAAGCAATTCAGTCAAGAATAGTTGATAAAGAAAGCATTATCTCAAAAACGGAAATAGCTGGTCCCGGTTTTATCAATTTTTTCATAAAAGATAAGGTTTGGAAAAACAAGCTTAAGCTAATTGAAGAAAAAGAAGCAAAATACGGTCAAATTAATATTGGTCTTTCCAAAAAAATACAGGTTGAATTTGTCAGTGCGAATCCTACAGGCCCCCTTCATATAGGCCATGCACGAGGGGCGGTTGTCGGAGATGTGATTGCCAATTTACTAAAGGCAACAGGTTATATTGTCTCCAAAGAATATTATATAAATGATGCTGGAAATCAGATGAATAATCTGGGTAATTCGGTTTATCTCAGGTATCGTGAATTAAAAGGAGAAAGAATATATTATCCCGAATCTTGTTATCAAGGTGACTATATTAAGGATATTGCGGCAAAAATCCTGGAAAAAGACAAAGACAAGCATTTAAAAGAAGATGAAAAAACAACAATTCAATATTTTACACGAATTGCCGGGGGGATTATTCTGGAAGATATAAAGAATGATCTTGCGGATTTTGGAGTAATTTTTGATGAATATTTCAGTGAGAATAAATTATACGAAAATGACGGCGTAAAAAATATTTTAGATGAACTTAGGAGAAAAGGTTTCGTTTATTCAGACGGCGAAACCTTGTGGTTTAAAACCTCGCGGTTTGGCGACGAAAAGGATCGCGTAGTTGTAAGAAAAACCGGAGAACCCACTTATTTTGCCGCGGATATAGCCTATCATGAAAATAAATATTCCCGCGGTTTTGATACCGTAGTGGATATATGGGGCGCGGATCACCACGGATATATACCACGGATGTATGCGGGAATTATGGCATTGGGACATGATAAAGAGAAATTAAAAATAGTTTTGGTGCAGTTGGTTAATTTGTTGCGAGCCGGACAGCCGGTGGCAATGTCCACACGCGCAGGGAAATTTGTCACTCTGAGGGAAGTTCTTGATGAGGTGGGTAAAGATGCGGCACGTTATAATTTTTTAATGAGACGTTCCGACAGTCACCTTGACTTTGATCTGGAATTGGCAAAAAGACAATCCAACGAAAACCCCGTTTATTATGTAAAATACGCTCACGCACGAATTTGTTCAATATTGAAAATAGCCGAAGAAAGAGGCGTTTTCATCCCCTGTTTTAATAATATTAATCCGGATCTTCTGAAAGAACCGGAGGAAATGACCTTGATAAAGATGGCCATACGGTATCCGGAAATTATCGAAGGAGCTGTCCGCAGCTTGGAACCGCACAGAATTCCTTTTTATATTAATGAAATGGCGGCTGTTTTTCATAGTTACTATAATAAAAATAAGGTAATTTCGGAAAACAGGGAGCTTACTTCCGCCCGGTTGTTTTTGGTGAAAACAATCAGACGTGTCATGAAAAACGCGCTGGGGTTACTAGGTGTCGATGCGCCGGAAAAAATGTGATGAAAAAAAACATAGAAGAAAGAAAATAATGAGATCCGGAAATGTCAGAAAATTTGAACTGCGACTGAAAAAGTCAGGACTTATAGTAGTTATTGTAGGGATGGCATCGTTATTGTTCATTGTGTTTCTTCTGGGCGTAAATGTCGGAAAAAACATCGACACATATCCGGAAAAGATATCCTCCCTGCCGCGCAGGATATTGTCCTACATAACGAAACCTGCTAAAATTGACCACTCGCAGGTAATTGCAGAAAAACAAAATTTAGAGGAGGAATCAGAAAAAGCAGACTTAGATCTTACATATCATGAGACATTGACTGACAAAACTAAGGTAACAAGAAAGCCCGTTTTGCAGAAACAGGCGGAAAAACCTCCTCATTCTAACGACCTGAACGAAATAAAATCTACGGATATAAAAGAAAAGAAAAAATCAGAAGAAGTAGCTTTTCAAAAATATGTTGTTCATGCCGCATCTTTTCAGGATTTGGACAAAGCATACATCTTAAACAAAAAAATAGCGGAACTGGGGTATGAACCTATTATAATTCCAGTTGAAATTAAAGACAAAGGAAAATGGTATCGGGTACTTATCAGGGGCATTGAAAGCAAGGAAATGGCGCAATCAGCGGCGGATAAGATATCAAATATTACTTCCACGGAATGTATCATCAAAGCGATGGATTAAAAAAAAGAAGTAAAGTTAAAGGGTAAATATGTTTCAGAACCTGTCGGAAAAATTCGAAAAAATATTCAGCAAATTGAACCAACGAGGCTTTTTAAGGCAAGAAGACATAGACGCGGCTCTGAAAGAAATCCGTATGGCGCTTCTCGAAGCGGATGTAAATTTCAAGACAGTAAAAACCTTCATTGAAGACGTCCGGAATCGGGCAGTCGGTAAAGAGCTGCAGGAAAGTATTAAACCAGGACAGAAGGTGGTCAAGATCGTTCACGAAATGTTGGTCGCATTACTCGGTGGTGCTACCACACAAATAAAATTCGGAGCTCGGATTCCCGCTGTTATTATGCTTGTTGGTTTACAGGGCTGCGGTAAAACAACTTCTGCGGCAAAGCTTGCATATTTATTGTCAAAAGAAGAAAAGAAAATTTATTTGGTTTCGGCGGATGTATACAGGCCGGCATCGCAAAAACAACTTGAAATATTAGCACGCCAGGCGAAAATCGGCTATTTTCAATATGGGGAATTAAATGACCCGGTCGCTATATGTTTAAATGCGCTGGACGAAGCGAAGAGAAAGGGTTGTGATGTATTAATTATCGATACAGCCGGAAGTCTTCATGTAAATGAAGAATTGATGAACGAGCTTAAAGCGATTAAGGAAAAAATAAACCCCGCAGAGATTTTGTATGTAGCTGATGCAATGACGGGACAGGATGCCGTTAACGTCGGGGCGCAATTCCATAAAATTATTAATATTGACGGCGTAATTATGACAAAAATGGATGGTGACGCACGCGGAGGAGCAGCCCTTTCACTTAAGACGGTTATTGAAAAGCCGATAAAATTTGTCGGGGTGGGAGAAAAGATAGACGAGCTGGAAAAATTTCATCCGGAAAGAATCGCATCACGTATTCTGGGTATGGGAGACATACTGACTCTTGTTGAAAAAGCAAAGGAATCATTTGACGAAAAGCAAGCACAAAAACTGGAAAGAAAAGTCAGGAAAAATGAATTTACATTGGAGGATTTCCGTGACCATTTGACACAGATAAATAAAATGGGTTCACTCAAAGATATTGTCGGCATGATTCCTGGAATGGGCAAAACCAAGTCGCTGCAAGAAACAAAACCGGATGATAAAGAGTTGATTAAATTAACTGCGATAATTGATTCCATGACCAAAGAAGAACGAATAAAATACCAGATTATTGATGGAACTCGCAGAAAAAGAATAGCTATGGGGAGTGGTACTGCGGTTCAGGATGTCAATAGATTATTGAAAAACTATGTTCACGTAAAAAAAATGATTACCCAATTCGGCCAGAGGACTTCAGTAAAATCAATGCTCAGGAATTTTCCCTTTTAAAATGAAAGAATATATGTTAATGGAAAAAATAGGAAAAAATATCATCAATTAAGGAGGTTTAAGTTAATATACATGGCGGTTAAAATAAGACTTACTCGTATGGGCGCAAAAAGCAAGCCCTTTTATCGTATTGTTGCGGCTGATTCTGATTTTCCCAGAGACGGAAGATTCTTGGAAATTTTAGGCAACTACGACCCGAAAAAAGATCCCCCTGAAGTAAATATAAATGAAGAAAAGGTGCACAAATGGCTGTCCAAAGGAGCAAAAGCGACACTTACAGTTGCTAACATATTGAAAACAAAAGGTATTCAGGCGCAAATCAGTTAAATTGTTCTCAAGAAACGATATGAAGCAATAAAAAATTATCGCCTGGAGCAAAATTACATGTTAAATATGGAATCCCCAAAGAATTAATCAAAACCAGTGGAGGTTACGATGATGAAAGAGTTGATCAAGTATATATCACAATCTTTGGTAGATAATCCGGACAAAGTTGAGGTTACTGAGGTTATTGGAGAGCAAACGTCGGTAATAGAATTACGCGTGGCGAAAGAAGACTTGGGTAAGGTTATCGGAAAGCAGGGAAGGACCGCAAAGGCAATTAGGACAATTCTGAGCGCAGCGTCCGCAAAATTAAACAAGCGCTCTGTTTTGGAAATAATCGAATAGTGGGAGATGAATTTCATCGCGCTCGGCCAGATTACGAAAACAAGGGGTTTGCGCGGATGCTTAAAAGTTATATCCTACGCAGAGGAACAAACTATATTTAGAGGGCTTGATTTTATTTATATTGCTAGGCCCGGTGAAAAGAAAAGTAAGCACAGAATAAAAAAAATCGAAATTTCCGGTAATTATATCTTTATCGAATTGGAAGGCATAGCAGATATAGAAGCGGCTATGCCTTTTATAGGTTCTGAAATTTATTTTCCCAAGGATTTTTTTCCCGAATTGCCGGAAGGAGAATACTACTGGGTTGATATCATCGGGCTTGATGTATTTACCGATAAAGGAGAAATATTAGGCAAAATAGTGGAAATATTTCCCACAGGAAGCAATGATGTTTATGTTTGCCAAAAAGAGAGTTCACCCGAAATACTAATTCCTGCCACCGCAGAAGTAATCAGAAAAGTCGATATTAAAAAGCGAATAATGGAAGTTAAATTACCAGAAGGACTGTAGAAAATTGATTAGATTTGATGTCCTATCAATATTTCCCGAGATGCTGGAATCTCCGTTAGATTTCAGCATAATAAAGAAAGCCCAGGAAAAAGGATTAATTAATATTCATCTGCACAATATCCGAGCCTGGGCCAAAGATAAGCATAAGATGACGGATGACGCGCCCTATGGCAGCGGCTGCGGTATGATAATGAAGGTCGAACCTGTGGATAAAGCGCTGGAGGAAATTAAAGACGAAAGTAAAAATCCTCTTGTTGTATTAATGACTCCGCAAGGAAAAGTATTCAACCAGCAAATTGCCGTCGAATTGGCGCAACAAGAACAATTAATCATCATTTGTGGAAGATATGAAGGTGTTGATGAAAGAATCAGGGAACATTTGGTCGACAGGGAAATATCCATCGGTGATTATATTCTTACGGGCGGAGAGCTTTGTGCATTGGTAGTAATTGACGCAGTATCCAGGCTTATTCCCGGTGTTCTGGGAAATGTGCAATCCAACCAGAATGAATCTTTTTGTCGGGGACTTTTGGAGTATCCACAATATACCAGGCCGGCCGAATATAAAAGTTGGAGCGTTCCGGAAGTTTTACTTTCCGGAAACCATGCAGAAATTGAGAATTGGCGCACTGAACAGTCATTGAGTAGAACATATAAAAGGAGACCGGATTTATTGGGAAAATCTCCGCTTTCTAAGGCGGATAAGAAAAAAGTACAGAAAATCAAACTCGAGGATATAATATCTTGATTAAAATGTTCATTTGCGTTATGAAAACAAAATTTTTCGTTTAATTAAGAAAATGCAATAAAAATTTCGCCAATGATTTATATAGCTCTTTTACATTATCCGGTAAAAAACAGCCGTGGCGATGTTGTTACCACGTCCATCGCCAACATGGATATTCATGATATAGCGAGAGCCGCTAAAACATTCGGCGTAAAAGTTTTTTATATTGTCAATCCGATAAAAGCCCAGCAGGATTTGGCGCGTAAAATAATCAGCCACTGGCAAGAAGGCCACGGTGCAGGCTTTAATCCGTCACGCGCGGAAGCGTTTAGATTGATACGAATACACAGCGAACTGAAAGACGTATTGTCGGACATAAAAGTGCAAGAAGGGCGTGAGCCTTTAACAATTGTAACCGGTGCAAATATCCGACACAATTTTTTGACAGTTGCCGAATTAAAACGTTTGCTGAAAAATGACCAATTGCCTTATTTGCTGATTTTTGGTACAGGCTTCGGCATTGATGAGGAAAAAATGGAAAATGCTGATTATCGCCTGGAGCCGATTAAAGGTGCAGGAGATTATAATCATCTTTCGGTACGTTCAGCTGTGGCAATAATTTTAGATAGAGTTTTAAACTAATGAATTCTTAGACGAGATAGGTTAATTAGGAGGATAGATAAATGATGAATGCGATGGAAATAATTGAAAAAGAACAAATGAGAGGCGACATTCCCAGCTTCAAGGCTGGTGATACGATAAAAGTTCATGCCCGTATAATTGAAGGGCAAAAAGAAAGAATTCAGGTATTTGAAGGTGTCGTTATACGAAAGCGCCGCGGCGACAGCAGGGCGAGCTTTACAGTAAGGAAGGTATCATACGGTGTCGGTGTCGAAAGAACTTTCCCCACGCATTCACCGATAATCGACCGTATCGAAGTGGTCAGCAGGGGAAAAGTGCGGCGTTCACGGCTTTACTATTTGAGAAACTTAAGGGGCAAAAAAGCACGGATCAAGGAAGCAGCGAATAAAAATTAAGAACTGGTTGTTTGACCTGTATTCTATAAGCCGGCGAGTGGCTTATATCCGTATTTTAATCCACAGGCTTTTTTCATGAATACATTTGAAAAAGTAGCCAATCTGGAAGGATACAGTTATGTTGCCGGTATTGACGAGGCTGGCCGGGGGCCTCTGGCCGGGCCTGTTGTTGCTGCAGCAGTAATATTCCCGCCCAATTATAAAAATCCTGCAATTAATGATTCCAAAAAGCTTTCCTGCCGCAAAAGAGAAATACTCTATAACATCATATATATAGATGCTATTGCTATTGGTGTGGGAGTTATTGATTCTGAAATTATAGATAAAGTGAATATTCTTCAGGCGACATTTATAGCGATGCGCGAAGCGGTGCGCGACCTTTCTTTTTATCCGGATTATCTCTTGATAGATGGTCTTCATCGTCTGCAGGTGGAAATACCTCAAAAACCATTGGTAAAAGGTGACGCGTTGAGCGTTTCCATTGCCGGCGCTTCGATAATCGCCAAAGTTGCCCGTGACCGAATAATGGAAATGTATCACCGACAGTATCCGCACTATAATTTCCAGCGAAATAAAGGTTATGGAACAAAAGAGCATTGCCGAGCAATTGAAGAATTCGGAATATGTAAAATTCATCGCAAGTCATTTACTGTTAAAAATAAGCCTATGCCCCAGTTATCTCTTGATTTGTTTAAAATAAATGAAAGAAAAAATTGACAAAGGAAGAGAAGGCGAAAGAATCGCCGCGTCTTTTTTGAAAAAAAAAGGTTACCGCATCAGCGAAATTAATTATCGTTGTCCTTTGGGGGAGCTAGATATAATCGCGCGGGAAAAAGGAGAAATAGTATTTGTTGAGGTCAAAACAAGGCATTCAAATGAATTGGGCTATCCGGAACAGGCGGTAGGCACAAAGAAACAGAAAAAACTGTCTCAGCTTGCCCTGTGGTATATGCAAAGCAAAAAGATCGCAGATGTGCCCGCCCGCTTTGATGTTGTCGCTATTACCATGCTTCCTGAGGGCAATGATATCAGGTTAATACAGAACGCTTTTGATTTTACCGGGAATTAAAATTGTCCTGTTCGGGTTTGAAGTGGCTGAGCGCGGGTTTACCGATAGAATATACGTTAAAGCCTATTTTAAAACATTTATTGTGGTCGATAATATTTCGTCCGTCAAACAAAAAAGCCGGTTTGGCCATTGATTTATAAATTAGACGGAAATCAAGTTTTCCATATAAATCCCAATCAGTCAGAACAACAATGGCATGGCAGCCGGATGCGGCTCGATAAGGATCTTCTTCGTATGTGACATTCTTATCAATATCGGCAAGGTCTATGGCCGCGTTTTTAAGAGCTTTGGGATCGGAAATGATTACTTGCGCCCTTTCCGCCAGAAGTTTGCGCGTTATATAAATCGCCGGGCTTTCCCTTGTGTCCCCGGTATTTGCTTTAAAGGCAAAACCCAAGATACAGATTTTTTTTCCGGCTAATGTGTTAAACATGCTGCCGAGAATATTAGTGATAAACCTGTCCTGCTGGTATTCGTTGATTCTTATTACGCTTTCCCAGTAATCAGCTACCTGATGTAAACCATAGTAACTGCATAAATAAACCAGATTTACTATATCCTTTTTAAAGCAGGAACCGCCGAAACCAATCCCGGCCTGAAGGAATTTGGACCCTATGCGACTGTCCATTCCTATAGCTTTGGAAACTTCGGAAATATCGGCATCTGTTTTTTCACAGAGAGCAGAAATTGAATTTATGGAAGATACACGTTGGGCAAGAAAAGCGTTAGCAGCAAGTTTGGAAAGTTCAGAGCTCCAGATATTGGAAGTTATAATTTTTTCCCTCGGGACCCAGCGCGCGTATATGTCAACCAGTTCCTGTCTCGCTTTTAAGCCGCTTTTTGTTTCTCGGGAGCCGATGAGAACACGGTCGGGATTTTCCAAATCCCTGATAGCGGTGCCTTCTGCTAAAAATTCAGGATTGGAAAGAACTTCAAATTTAATCTTGCCTTTTGCGGAAGTAAGAATCTTTTCCATTGCCGCTGCAGTTCTGACAGGCAGAGTGCTCTTTTCAATGACAATTTTAGACGATGTGGAATTGTCCAGAATCTGGCGGGCTGATTTTTCAAGAAATTGTAAATCGGATGCCATGCCCGCGCCGGCGCCGAATGTTTTTGTCGGCGTATGCACACTGACAAAAATAATATCATTTTCCTTTATTCCTTTTTCGATGTTTTCGGAAAAAAACAGGTTTTTCCCTCGGGTTTTTCTTATAACATCATCAAGTCCCGGTTCGTAAACAGGAAGTTCATTGGAGTTCCAGTCGTCAATACGTTGAGGGTTTATGTCGACGACTGTTACCCGGTAATCAGGGCACTTCAAAGCGATCATCGCCATCGTGGGGCCGCCAACATAACCCGCTCCGATGCAGAGAATTTTCTTTTTAAAATATTTTTTTTCCACAATATCCTCCGTGTTTCAGGATAATTTCAAGGCTGTGTTGAAATATTCAATGGTTGTCTCCATGCCCGTATCAAGATCTACAACAGGCTTCCAGCCGAGCTTTTGCGCCGCCAGCGATATATCCGGCTTGCGCTGAGCCGGATCATCCATGGGAAGGTCACAAAAAACTATTTTTGATTTGCTTTTAGTCATTTTGATTACTTTTTGTGCTAATTCCAGTATCGAAAATTCCCAGGGATTTCCCAGATTGACCGGGCCAAAAAAATCATCAGGGCTGTTCATCATGGCAATTAGTCCTTTAATCATATCGTCCACGTAGCAAAAAGACCTCGTCTGTGTGCCTTTTCCGTACACAGTTATGTCCGCACCCTGCAGCGCCTGGATAATGAAATTACTTACGACACGCCCGTCATTGATCGCCATACGTGGTCCATAAGTATTGAATATTCTGACTATTTTAGAATTTACGGCATTGTGCCGGCGATAATCCATCATCAGGCATTCAGCGGCGCGCTTGCCTTCGTCATAACAGCTGCGAATGCCGATGGGGTTGACGCGACCCCAGTAAGATTCCGTTTGCGGATGCACATCAGGATCTCCGTAAACTTCCGAGGTTGACGCCTGGAGTATTTTGGCTTTTGCTCTTTTGGCAATGCCGAGCACATTTATTACGCCGATAACGTTAGTTTTCACAGTTTTAATTGGATTTTGCTGATAATGCAAAGGAGAAGCGGGACATGCCATGTTATATATTTCATCAACTTCCAGATAAACCGGATTTACTATATCATGACGAATCAGTTCAAAATGTTGGTTGTTGAGCAAGTGATTGATGTTATCCTTTGTACCGGTAAGAAAGTTATCTAGACACACTACGTAATGACCGTCTTTAAGCAGGCTTTCGCAAAGATGGGAACCTAAAAAACCCGCGCCGCCTGTAACTAAAATTCGCTTCATAGAAGAAAGCCGTTATTCGTGGTGGTAATTTTTTTAATGCTCTGCTATTAAACTCAAAGAACAAGAAGTTGTCAATATAAAATAATTTTACAGGCAATATGCAGCAGAGAACAAAAGAAGAAAAAGGCGTTTTGTTTATTGTCGCCACCCCCATCGGCAATCTCGAGGACATAACACTGCGCGCGCTGCGCATTTTAAAAGATGCGGATATTATCTGCGCAGAAGATACGCGCCGGACAAGAAAATTGCTGAATACCTATCAAATAAAAACAAAACTTATCAGCCTGCACGGCCACAATGAGAAAATAAAAGCCGCCTCAATTATTTCCTGCATAAAAGATGAAAAGAGTGTAGCTTATGTGACGGACGCAGGAACACCTTGTGTTTCAGATCCCGGGCAACACCTCATTTCTCTGGCCCATGATGAAAACATTAGAGTAACAGCAATTCCAGGACCTTCGGCCGTTGTCGCCGCGCTGAGTACTTCGGGATTTGTCGCTGATTCTTTTTTGTTTTGCGGTTTTATTCCGGCGCAAAAAAATAAAAGACGAAAACTTTTCACACAAATCAAGGAACAGAAAAGAACGATTGTTTTTTATGAGTCACCCGTCCGTCTTTATGAATCTCTTGTGGACATGAGAAAAGTATTGGGAGAACGCCATATCGTAATCGCGCGAGAATTGACAAAAATATTTGAAGAAATCACCAGATGCAAGTTGTCCGAAATTATCAGTGATATCAATACAGAAAAGAAAATAAAGGGTGAAATAACGCTGGTGGTAGAAGGGTATAAAGAAAAACACCCGGTAATTTCCGAACAGGAATTGAAAAAACTTTTGTATGATATGATTAAACAAAATAAAACTATACGTGACGCGGTGGAAGCCGTTGCCAGTCAAACGGGTTTACCTAAAAAAGAAGTATACGCGGTTGGCGTCAAAATTAAAAAAGACAGATTTGTCAGTAAGTAAATATGAAGAGAGTGCAGGATTAAGAATTACTGCACTCTCTTTTGGGCTTATGATTTGAGGGTGCTTACTTTATCAATGGTGTTTGCCGCTTCCGAAATTATGCGGTTAATCAGTTCCTCTGCGGATGGTATATCGGAAATTCCTCCGCAACACTGTCCGGCAAAAAGAATTCCTTCTTCCACGTCTCCATCATTAAGAGCTTTTAAATGCTTCATGTTACCGACGGCCTGACGCGCCAGAACCCACAGAGGATGCCCTTCTTCAGCGCGCAACATTTCTATACTGGCGGCAAAAAACTTCGGTAACGACAAATTCATCAGTTTCTTTACCAAAAGGGCTCCCTTAAAGGCTTCAACTAAGGGAAAACCGCGTTTCATCATCGCTTCGGCTTCTTCCGTCTTTAGAACTCTTCCATCAAGGCCGTCGAAGACATTGCTGTATAGAGTATCCTGTTCTGTTGCTTCGATACATAAACGTTTAAAATTACCATGCACCATACTCTCTTTGACAATCATAAAGCGGCTGCCCATGGAGATGCCATCAGCGCCAAGTGACAGAGCCGCGGCCAGGCCGCGCCCATCGTAAAATCCGCCCGCCGCGATTAACGGGACATTAACCATCGAAGCAACAATGGGAATCAGTACCATGGAAGTCGCCGCGGCGCCATGCGCGGCAGCTTCGTTTCCGGTGACAACCAAAGCGTCGCATCCAAGTTGGACGGCTTTTGCCGCGTGCTTGGCTATGGCGATTGTACCCACAACTTTTCCGCCATAGGCGTGCACGTCATTAACGAACCATGGCTTGCCCAAAGAATAATTTATTACCGGCACTTTTTCTTCAATGGCAACCGCGATGTTTTCTTTAGCGCCGGGACCGATTAAAATCTGGTTAATTCCGAAGGGCTTATCGGTCATGTCCTTTATCTGCCGGATATTTTCCCTTGTCTCTTTCGCATTACACCTGGCAATAGCCAGTATTCCGAGTCCACCGGCATTGCATACAGCCGAAACCAGTTTAGGTTCTGTAATCCAGTTCATACCGGCCAGCATTATCGGATGTTTAATGCCGAACATTTCAGTCATTCTTGTTTTGAACATACTTTTCTCCTTAAAATATATTTATTAAAGCTGATTAATTAAGGCATTATTAAGTTTAGAACATAAGTCATGCTGTGAAGGAAGTCAAAATATTTTTATATTTCGATTATTTTTCAATTTATGAATTGATAAATAGCTAAGATTAAATGAATTATCTAAGGAAATCATTCTGCACTAAAAAGCCAATGGCTATTTATGGGTTTGAATATCTCTGATATAGCTCCTTACTATTTCTTTTTATTTTTATTCGCTTTTTCTTCTTCGGCCTCTTCGTATTTAGCGAGAAGATCTTTTAAGTCCATATTGTCATGGTCTTCAAGAATAAGATATCTCTGTTCTTCATCGTCGGGAAATCTTCTAACGGAACTGTCTTTGCTGGAAGCATCTTCAATTGAGGACATATAAATCACATCCTGGATGGCGTTGGGATCGATAAGCGCAGAAATATGGTCTTTCTCCTTGGAGGATTGAGCGCCCATGCCAAAACTTTTATAAGGGGGCACAAAAGAAGAATGGGTGCCGATGAATTCTTTTTCATATTGTTTCATAGTGAACATGCCTTCGTTTTTGCTTGTTACCATGATATTTTCCAACTGGGTTAGCTTATTGTCGCGGATAGTACTTTGCACGGATGGAGTTGCCTTCAGAATAGAAAGAACAGGCACGCGAAACTCGATATTTTTTACAAAATGCAACTGCTGTACGATAAGCCAGGAAATGGTAGAAGCGAATTGATAACGGATAACATCCTGATTTTCGCCAGTTACGCAGTTATTGATGCGGTAGGCCGCGTCTTCGGCATCAGAGGCGTGCAGCGTCGCGAAAACGAGATGTCCGGATTCAGCTGCGTTAAGCGTCAACCTGATAGTTTCCGGCTCTCTTAATTCACCGACAAAAATAACGTCAGGGCTTTCTCTTAAGACGTCAAGAAGCCCCTGGTCGAATGAAGGCACGTGGATACCAACTTCGCGCTGCTCGATAAAAGATTTTTTTGGTTTAAAACGATATTCAATAGGATCTTCAATTGTAATAACGTGGGCGGCGCGCGTGCGGTTAATTTCTTCAATAATAGCCGCGATTGTTGTGGATTTTCCTGAACCGGTGCTTCCGCAAACAAGCACAAACCCTGATTGGAGATGCGCAATCTGGGAAAGAGAAGGGTGAAGATTGAGAGAAGCAAGGTCCGGAATAGTTTCAGGAAGCAGGCGAATTGCCATGCTCAGCCCTCTGGTTGTATGGAAAGTATTGACCCGGGCGCGCACGTTGTTGAAAGAAAGCGAGAAATCGACTGACCATCTTTTACGCAATGTCTGCAATTGACGGTCGCTGAGCATAGACCTGACAATTTCATCTATTTCAGTATGAGACCATTTAATGTTTTTATCGAAATGAAGGGCTCCATCCTTGCGGAAAATTAAAGGGAAGCCGCCGGTTATATGCAGGTCGGAGAGTCTTTGCTTGATGGCGGCGACGATTAAATCTGTGAAGCGTTGATTCATATAAATATTTCGTTATTTTCTTATACTTTTCAAATCAACATGAGAAAAATTAATGTTTAATGAGAAAATATATTAAAAGCCAGTCAGGTGTCAAGGAAAATAAATCATGTAATATTAAACTATTAAGCCAATATTATGGAGCATGTCAATTGAGACTGTAAAATAATCTGTGTAAATGGAAATTTCATATTGTTTCCAAATCGAATCTGCCTTGATACATAACAGCCAGTTGAGAAATTGTCAACGCCCAGTTGGCCAAAGGCATCGTCCA
>DSAV01000156.1 GCA_011046295.1 Deltaproteobacteria bacterium
ATGTTTGGGCATGATCGAATTTCCGCGGGACTTCAAAGAGTTTTTGAAATTGCTGAACTCAAAGGAAATTGAATACCTGATTATCGGTGGCTATGCGGTTGGCTTTTACGGCTATCCCCGGGCAACAGGCGACTTGGATATTTGGGTTCCGGTGGATGAAAAGAACGCCTTGAAACTGGCTGAAGCTTTACGGCAATTTGGTTTTGACCTTCCTGACTTAAATAAAGAAATCTTTCTGACAGAAAAAAAGTCATTCGCATGGGCATTCCGCCAATGCGCTTGGAGATTCTTACATTTATTGATGGTGTTCACTTTAAAGAATGCTATAAAAATCGTGTCGTCGCCGTTTGTTTATTTGTCGATAATTTTTTTTACTTCTTTTTTCTCTTTGCGGTATGACAGGTAGCTGTTCATAAACCAGCCGATGATGAAACCGGCAAGCAGACAGAACAACATCAGCACGGCGCGGGACATAGAAATCTCCCAGAGAAGAAAGCTTACCGATACTACTTCTAAATTTTGCGCGACGAAAACCAGCGCAAGGCCGGCCAGCACAACAATCAATATAACCTTGAAGTTCATTGTTTTACCCTCCTTTATTTTGTTTCTTTGCGCAGATTGTATTTAATCATCTTAAGCTGAAGCCCCTTGCGGCTCAAGCCAAGCTCTTTGGATGCTTTCGTGACATTTCCGCCGGCTTCTTCGAGTGTCTTGATAATCATCTGCCTTTCGACATTTTCCACATGCTCGCGCATGTAATCTTTGAACGGTTTCTTGCTTTCATCGGGGGGCGCCGTAGCGATTTTATTGACGGCGGCCTTGAAGTCATCGGGAACTTCCTTTATAGCAATAATATTGTTTTTTGCCAGCAGCATCATTCTTTCGATAAGGTTTTCCAACTCGCGGATATTGCCCGGCCATTCATAACGCAGGAGCATTTCTTTTACTTCCTCCTGCATGTTTACTAAAACGCCCAGCTTCTTGTTGAATTTTTCGACAAAATAATCGGCGAGCGGCAGGATGTCTTCTTTCCTTTGGCGCAGCGGCGGAACTTCAATCGGGAAAACGTTCAGCCGGTAGTATAAATCTTCGCGGAAATTACCCGCCTGCACCAGCTGCAGGAGATTCTGGTTGGTGGCAGCGATGATGCGCACGTCCACCTTGATTGTGCGCAATCCTCCGACCCGTTCGAACTCCTGCTCCTGAAGAACGCGCAGCAGTTTAACCTGCATGTCGCGGGGGATTTCACTGACCTCGTCGAGAAACAGAGTTCCTTTGTGCGCCAGTTCGAATTTTCCGGGCTTGGTAATGGCCGCGCCGGTATAAGCTCCTTTTTCGTGTCCGAAAAGTTCACTTTCTATGAGCGTCTCGGCGATGGCCGCGCAGTTTATTTTAATAAGCGGATTTTTTTTGCGCGGCGAATTATAGTGAATGGATTCAGCTACCAGCTCTTTGCCCGTGCCTGTTTCTCCGGTAATCAGTATCGTTGTCGTTGTGGGAGCCACGCGCCGGATGGCTTCAAAAATTTCCATCGTTTTGCTGCTGGTACCGATGATACCGGCTCGTTCGATTTCTTCCGGCGGCATAAAAAGCTCGTTTTCTTTCAGCGTGCGCGTTTTTATCGCCTTGGAAATGACATTTTTCAGTTCGTCCATGTCAAAGGGCTTGGTTATATAATCCAGAGCCCCTTTTTTCAGCGCTTCCACGGCGGTGGCGACAGTGCCGTGAGCGGTAATCATAATAACGGGGATTTCCGGATATTTTTCCGTGGCGTGACGCAAAAGCGCCATGCCGTCAACTTTGGGCATCTTCAAATCGGTTATTATTGCGTCCGTCGCGCCGGATTTCAGAATTTGCAGCGCTTCGCTTCCGTCTTCGGCAGACGACACCTCGTAACCTTCCTTTTTAAGCATGGCGGCCAGCACCAGCCGCATGTTCAATTCGTCATCAACGATCAATATTTTATTCATGGCTAACAACTATTACGCTTTGGAATTTAAATCAAGGTGCTTTGTGACGAAAAATTAGCCGGGCGTGTTGAGTCTGATGAATAAAACTGTTCCCTCCTCCGGAAGCGATTTTACCCTGATTATGCCGCCGTGTTCTTTTACTATTTTTTGGCATATCGCCAGTCCCAATCCCGCCCCCCTTTTCTTTGTTGAGAAAAAAGGCTTGAAAATATTTTTCATCTCTTCTCTTCCTATCCCGCTTCCGGTATCTTGGATACTGATGCTGATTGATCCCGGAGCGTCGGGGTCTGTATCGGAAGTGCGGAAGGTCAAGGTGCCGCCCTGCGGCATCGCCTCAATCGCGTTTAAGGCGATATTTAAAATGACCTGAATGAACTGCTGTTCGTCTATTTCCACCTCCGGCAGGTTATGGTTAAGTTCGCGCACAATCTCAATGTTTTCCGCCAGCTGGTTAGCGGCGATTATCGAAATAGCTTTCTGGATGACTACGTTGATGTTTTGTGCCTTGAGTTTAGGCTGATAAGGGCGCGCGTAATCGAGAAACTGGTGCACGACAGCGTTGAGCCTGTTTGCCTCCTCGATAATCACAGTGAGAAGATTTTTATGTTCTTCCGCCGCGGCTTCGGACTTTAAATATTGCGCCGCGCCCTTGATTGAGCCCAGCGGATTGCGGATTTCGTGGGCGAGCACGGGTGCCATTTCCGCCAGCATCAGTGCTTTTTCGCTTTCGAGTTTTTCGTCAAATTCATACAAAGAAGTGAAGACGTCCCTGCTTTCCGGGTAGAAGTGGCTGAAGCCCTTTTTTAAAATCATCTTCAGCGGCGTGATGGAAATGACGATTAAAAAAGAAGCCATCAATACGCTGGTAAAGGAAGGTATGTTATCGCTGAAAAACAGGGCTACAAAATAAAATATTAACGTTGCGGTGACGGTGCTGATAAAGATGACCAGCGCGCGCGCCAGAAAGTCATGCAGTTCATTGAGCTGAGGATAGGCGATAACCAGCAGTATCAGGTAAAGCAAAGCGGCCAGAACCAGGCCGGTAATCGGCGGAAAAGCGAATCCGGCATAGCCCAGTAAATCCGCGCTGCTGATGATGGCTACTATCGGGCAGGCGAAAAGCAAATAGCCCAGTCGCCTTTTTTCTGTTCCCGGCGGCAATTTATTTGTATGGCGCAGCAAAAAAACATAACCAAGAACCAGTACAACAAAAAGGTAAAGCAGGATGATCAATTTGAAATAAGGCCAATGAAATAATTTTGTGAAGAGTAAAAACACCCCCAGCAAACTTATAAATGTAAAAAATAAAACCAGCCCTCTGGAAATGATGGTTATTCTTCCGGTCAGATGGCGGATGAAGCGCAGACCCAGTGGGGCTACGCTGAGCATTGCCAGGTATTCTATTGCTTTCCAGAGGTCGGCGGTAAAGTAACTGCTCAGAAAAACGGCGCTTTGCATGATAAAAATAGCGGCGCACAGCCCGGCGAAGGACATGTGCAATTGGTCCTTTTTGCCGGTCAGGATAAGAGAAAGGGCGATGATAAAACTGGTTGCCGCCAGTGTGAATACATCCATAATTAACTCTGTTTGATTTTTAATTTTTTATGTGCGACGTTTATCAAGATTTTTTTTTAAATTCTACAATAATATGCAAATGAATATAGGTATTTAAAATGATGATTGTTTCAGTCCTCCGATTTTTTTGCCGCGCGTACGTGTTTGTTTCTTAATTTTGCCGGTGAAGCTATGTTCGCACTGCGAAGTGGATTACGCGCTTTTGTGGATATTTTTTTTGCCTTAAAAAAACAGCTGCCGTGAAAAAGCAATGATTACAGGTTGCTTTGTCATTTTAGGGCAGGTCTTTGTCCTGGCATAAAGTGTGCAACTACTTTTTACATCTTTGGTTTGTATTTAGCTAATATTGTGATAGAAATCAAAACTTAAATAAATAAAAGACGGACAGAAATTATGACAAACTCAAAGAGAACGGCAGTTGTTTTTCCCGGGCAGGGCTCACAAAGGCCGGGCATGGGAAAGGATTTTTATGATGAAATGGCCGTTTCCCGCCAGGCTTTCGAGGAAGCTTCCGACGCCCTGGGCTGGGACGTGGCGGTCATGTGTTTCGGTGACGATGAAAAGCTCAATCTTACCGAATTTACCCAGCCTTGTATTGTAACCACGGAAATAGCGATGATGAGGGGCCTGGCCGAGCGCTGGGGTTTTGCCCCCTCATATTTCGGCGGGCATTCGTTGGGTGAATTTACTGCCTTGGTTTGCGCGGGTGTTTTGCCTTTTTCCGAAACGGTGAAAATAGTTCAGGCACGCGGCAGGCTGATGCAGGACGCGGTGCCGGTTGGTGTGGGCGGCATGGCGGCGGTGATTTCCGAGCAAATCGATGTGGACAAGCTTCGGCAGTTGATTTCCGGTTTAGAAGTGGATGTGGCCAATATCAACTCCGCCAACCAGGTGGTTATCAGCGGGAAGAAAGAAGCGTTGCCGGAAGCTCAAAAAATGCTCGAGCAGTCACTGGCCGGGGACAAACCTTTCCGCTTCGTTCATTTGAATGTAAGCGCTCCCTTTCACAGCCGATTTATGAAAACCATAGAAGGTCCGTTTGCCGATGTTTTGCAGGCGGCGGCGCGGCTCATAAACGGGGAAAATGCCCCGTGTGTCACATCAAATTTCCGAGGAGGCTTTCACGAGGAAGCCGTCGACCGGATAAAGGAAAATCTCATTAAGCAGCTCAGCAATGCCGTGAACTGGCGTGAGAATATGAAAAGCCTGGCTTCAAAGTCTGAATCTGTTTACGAAGTAGGACCGGGGAGGCCCCTGCGCGATTTTTTCCGGACGATAGGGGTGACTTGTCAATCAATTACCGGATTATCGGCGGCGCAAAAAAGCTTCGCCGGGGAGGTATGAGGAAATGACCCAAGAAACAAAAAAAGTTTCCGGAAATCCGATAAAAATCCAGGATAACACTTTTCGGGACGGCCACCAGTCTATCTATGCCACCAGGATGAAAACGGAAGACATGCTGCCCATTGCCGAAGAAATGGACAATTGCGGCTTTCACGCCATGGAAGTCTGGGGCGGGGCGACATTCGACACCATGCACCGGTTTCTGGGTGAAGATCCGTGGATGCGCCCGAAAATCCTCAAAAAATACATAAAAAAAACACCTTTTGCCATGCTGATTCGCGGGCAGAACCTGGTCGGCTACCGCCATTATGCCGATGATGTGGTCAATGCCTTTGTGGATAAGTCCTGTGAAATCGGCATTGACGTTTTTCGATGTTTCGACGCGCTCAACGATTTCCGTAATATGGAATCATGCGCCAGGCGTATCAAGGAAAACGGCAAAGAATTTCAGGGAGCTCTGTGTTATTCGCTTACCGAAGTCCGCCTGGGCGGAGAAGTTTATAACCTGGATTTTTTTGTGAAAAAGGCCGTTGAACTGGAGCAGATGGGCGCGGACGCTATCTGTATTAAGGATATGGCCGGCCTTCTTTCGCCCTTTGACGCGTATGATCTCGTATTAGCCATAAAAAAAGCAATCAAATTGCCGCTTCATCTGCACTGTCATTACACCAGCGGCATGGCTTCCATGACTTATCTCAAGGCGATAGAAGCGGGAGTGGATGTCGTGGATACCTGTCTGGCGCCTTTCGCGCTGAGGACATCCATGCCGGCAATCGAGCCGATTATCGCGGCGCTGCAGGGCACCGGGCGCGAACCTGCCATAGATTTGAATAAACTGCTTGTGCTCGGGGAACACCTTGAAAATATCGCTCCCAAATACAATACCTATCTGGCCAATCAAAAACTTTCTATCATTGACAACGGAGTTCTGGCGCATCAGATACCAGGCGGCATGATTTCCAATTTGACCGGCCAGTTAAAGGAAATGAACGCGTTGGACAGGCTAGGTGAGATTTACAAGGAAGTCGTGCTTACCCGGAAGGAAATGGGCTGTCCTCCGCTGGTTACACCCGTTTCGCAGATAATCGGAGCGCAGGCTGTTTTGAATGTTTTGTTCGGCCGTTATATTCGCGTGTCCAATCAGCTCAGGGATTTGGTTTTGGGTTTGTACGGCCGTACGCCCGTGCCGATTGACCCGGCCCTGGCCAAAAAAATATTAAAGAATTACAAGCGCGGAGAAGAGCCCATAAAGGAAAGGCCGGCAGATTTTCTGAAGCCGGAAATCGAGGCGGCGAAAGAACAGCTGGGCGATCTTGCCCGCAGCGACGAAGATGTTTTAGCTTACATTTTATATCCCGCGACCATGGAAAAATTCCTGCGGGAAAAATATGACAAGAGTCTGACGCGAGGGGCGGGTGATAAGAAAAATTCCGGGAAAAAATTTGCCGCCTGAAAAGGCGGACTTTTCGCGCTGAGGCGCTTTCTTGGGGGAGCTTTTTTTGCAAATTTTAGCTGAAGGGAGACAAAAGGTTCACACTTATGGATTTTAACTTAAACGAAAATCAACTTAATTACCTGGGGAGCGTGAAGAAGCTCGTGAAAAACGAGATAACACCGCACGTACTGGAAATGGAAAAGTTCCACAAATTCCCCTGGGGGATAATCAACAAGGCCTGGGAGATGGGGATAATGAATTTATGCGTTCCGGAAGCGATCAAAGGATATGAGATTGACGCAATTTCTTCGGCCCTGATTATCGAAGAGCTTTCCTACGGTGACACGGGTATTTCCACGTCCGCCATGTGCAATGACCTGGCCAATGTCGTTATCGGCCAGCACGGCTCGGACGAGCAGAAAGAATTGTACCTGAAACCTTTTGTGGAAAAGCCTCTTCTGGCCTCTTTTTGTTTGACCGAGCCCAACGCCGGTTCGGATAATTCCATGATGACCAGTTTCATGGCCAAGCGCGATGACGGAACCTATATTTTAAACGGTTCAAAATGTTTTATTACCAACGCCTCCTACGCTTCGCAGTACACGGTTATCTGCAAGGTGGGAAAGCCGACCGGCAACTTCATGGCCTGCGTGGTGATTCCCGTGGAACAGGTAACATCTAAAGAACTGCCCGACATCGGGGAGGCGACCAGGGAAATAACCTTATCCGGCGGCGGCAAGATTATCATCGGTAAGCCGGAGGATAAGCTGGGGCAGCGCCTTTCCAATACCGCCAGCATTACTTTTGAAGATGTTGTGATTCAGCCCGGTCAGATTATCGGCGATAGGCGTTTCGGATTCAAATACATAGTTGACGTTCTGGATTATGCCCGTCCCATGGTGGCCGCCATCGGGCTGGGTTTGGCCAGAAGGGCGCTGGATCTGACTATTGAATACACGAGGGAACGCAAGCAGTTCGGCCAGCGGATTTGCGACCTTCCCGTGGCCCGGGACATGATTACCGCCATGTGGAAAAAAGTCGAGCTGTCCAGGCTGGCTCTTTTGAAGGCTGTCTGCAAGATTGAGGAAAAAGCTCCGGACGCGGGTATTTACGCTTCACTGGCCAAAAACACGTGCGCGGAAGCGGCGCTCTTTTGCGCCAACGAAGGTCTGCATCTGCACGGAGGCTATGGTTTTACCATGGAATACGAAATTTCCAAGCTTGCGCGCGACGCTCATATCATTGACATTTATGAAGGCGTCAGGGAAGTGCAAGACATGATTATCGGACGGGAGCTGGTATAGAGATGCTTTATCTGCACGCGATGGGACATTTTAACCCGGAAAATATTATTTCCAACAAATTTCTGGAAGACCTGGACATTGGCACCAGCAACGATTGGATTATGGAAAGAGTGGGCATTGAAAACCGCCGCACGGTTTTGCCGCTGGATTATATTACGCAGACAAGAAATCAGAATCCCAAAGAAGCCTTTGAAGCAAGAAGATACACTAATGCTCAAATGGCGGCCAACGCGGCCACAATGGCCATGCAAAGAGCCTCACTGAAACCGGAGGATATCGGCATGGTTGTCGCCGGTTCTTCTTCGCCGGATAATGTCGCGCCGGCGGAATCATCCGCGGTTGCTGCCGAGTTGGGCATTGAAGTGCCTTGTCTGGACATGAATTCGGCCTGTTCTTCTTTCGGCATGCAGATTAATTTTCTCTCCGCGATGAAGCCGGAAACTCTTCCCGATTATGTTCTTGTAGTGGATTCGGAAACGCTGACGAAGTGTGTTGATTATAATGACCGCAGCACGGCGGTTCTTTTCGGCGATGGCAGCGCCGCCGCGATTGTTTCTACGAAAAATCCTTCGCGCGCCGTTTTTGAAAATTGTCATTTTGCTTCCAAGCCTTCAGGCTGGAACAAGGTTGGCATTGGTTACAACTGGTATTTCCAGCAGGATGGCAACGCGGTGCAGGGGTTTGCCATTCGTCAGACGACGGAATCGGTGAAAGGTTTGCAAAATGGTTGTTCCGGTGAAGCGGGCAGATTTATTTTTATCGGTCATCAGGCCAATTTATTGATGCTGAAAGCGGTTAGTGAGCGCAGAGGAATTACGCCGGAAAATCACTGGTACAACGTGGACCAGTTCGGCAACACGGGTTGTTGCAGCGCGCCCACAGTGTTGAGCCGTCACTGGGAGGAAATTCGCAATGGTGATTATATCGCGATGGCGATAGTGGGAGCAGGCCTTTCCTGGGCTCACATGATGTTGAAAGTGGAGGAGGTAAAATAAAAATAATGGATAAACCGGTAGCGATTGTCACGGGCGGTGGAACGGGAATCGGGGCGGCCTGCAGCCGCGCTCTGGCGGCGGAAGGATTTCGTGTGGGAATCAACTATATTCCTGTTATGGAAGAACCGTCGAAAGCCGTTCTGGCTGAAATAAAAGAAGGGTTTCTGGCGGAAGCAGATTTGACCGACCCGTCACAAATTGACAAGATGGTCAGCGAGATTAAGGAAGTAGCCGGACGCGTGGATGTTCTGGTCAACAGCGCGGGCATTTCGATTAATAGTGATATCAACGCGATGAAAATCGAGGAATTCGACCGTCAGCGTGAACTCGTGCGCGGCGCCTGGTACCTGACCAAGAGGATTCTCAGACAATTTATGATCAGAACGAACACGGGACGGATTATCAACATCTCCAGCGTTGTCGGGCATACGGGCAATCCCGGACAGATTCCCTACACCATGGAGAAGGCGGCGCTGGACGCTTTCACCAAGTCGCTGTCCAAAGAGTTATGGGGAAGAAATATTCTGGTTAATTCCGTGGCGCCCGGATTCATCGACACGGCCATGACCAGGGAACTTCCCGAAGAGGTGAAGGAAAGAATGATGTCCAACATTCCTTTGGCACGTTTAGGCAAACCGGAGGAAATAGCCGACGTAGTGGCTTTTCTGGCCACCAGAGCAAGTTATATTACAGGAACAGTCATTCATGTAAACGGGGGAATTTATGGAGGTTAATGAAGAGCTGAAAAAGGAAATTCTTTCGCTGGTGCCGCAGCAGACTCCTTTCCGTTTCATCGACGAGATTATCAGCCTTAATGAGGAGAAGATAACCGGCGCGTATCGCTTTAAAAAAGACGAATTTTTTTATCCCGGTCATTTTCCGGGCTGGCCTGTTACACCCGGTGTGATTCTGATTGAAACGATGGCGCAGATTGGCGCCACCGCTTTTGGAATTTACCTCATCGCGTGTCAGAAAAAAACGCGGCCGGCTGAAATGGGAGAATTGCGCAGCCTGTTTTCATCGGTTGATGGTATTGAATTTAAGGGGATTGTGGAGCCGGGGGAAAAAGTGATTGTGAAGGGCAAAAAGAATTATTTTCGCAGGGGGGTTTTGAAGGTGGAGGCGACGATGGAAAGAGAAAGCGGTGAAACAGTCTGTCTCGGAACGCTGACGGGGGTGGTGGCAAACAAATGAACAAACGTGTGGTCATAACAGGAATGGGAGTCGCGGCTCCCAACGCTCACGGGGTGGATGATTTCGAGCGGGCGCTCAGAGAAGGGCGTTCCGGCGTTCGTTTTATTCCGCAGCTGCGGGAACTGAATTTCGGTTGTCAGATTGCCGGCGTGCCGGAAAATTTTAACGAGATTCGCAAAAGCTATTTCGACCGTGAAAAACTGATGTCTATAAATGACAATATCGGCTTCGCTTCCGTGGCGGCGGTGGATGCCTGGAAAGACGCCGGTTTTGACCTTACCGACGATGATGACAATAAAGTGGACTGGGATACGGGTGTTATTGCCGGCTCGGGAATCGGCGGCATGGATACGATTGCCACGATGGTTGTTCCGCAGATTAACGAAGGTAAGGTCAGGCGCATGGGCAGTCGCATTGTTGAGCAGGTAATGGGCAGCGGAACCAGCGCCAGGATTTCCGGGCTGATTGGCGCGGGCAATCAGGTGACCTCCAATTCTTCGGCGTGCAGCACGGGCAATGAAGCTGTTATTGAGGCCCTGTGGAGAATAAGGATGGGACTGGCCAAGCGTATGGTGGCCGGCGGTTCCGAAGGCGCTTCGCCTTATATCTGGGGCGGCTTCGACGCCATGCGAGTTATTTGCCGTAAGTTTAACGACAATCCCGAGGCGGGTTCGCGTCCGATGTCCGCTTCCGCTGCGGGTTTTGTTCCCGGTTCCGGAGGAGCGATGCTGGTGTTGGAAGATTTGGAGACGGCTCTCGCCCGGGGCGCGAGGATTTACGCGGAAATAACCGGTGGCTATGTCAATTGCGGCGGGCAGCGCATGGGCGGTACCATGACCGCGCCCAATCCGGAAGGTGTCCGTCGTTGTGTTCGCGGGGCCATGGCAGACGCGGGGATTGACGCCGCCGAAGTGGACGCCATTAACGGCCATTTGACGGCAACCTATGCCGATCCTTACGAAGTGAAAAGCTGGGCGGCGGCGCTGGAGAGAACACCGGAAAATTTTCCTTATATTCAGGCGACAAAATCGCTGGTTGGCCATTGTCTGGGCGCCGCCGGCTCCATAGAATGCGTGGCCAGCATTATACAATTGCACAAAGGTTTCCTGCATCCTTCCATCAACTGCGAGGACGTGCATCCGGAGATTGCCGAATACGCGCCGAAGATTGTGCAGAAATGCATGGAATATCCCGATTTGAAAATTATCGCCAAAGCCGGTTTCGGTTTCGGCGATGTTAATAGCTGTATCATTTTTAAGAAATGGGAAGGAAAATAATAAAGCATAAAGGAGAATGATTCTATGGATGAAAAAAAGATTTTTGAAGAGATGATTGAAATTCTGAGGCCTTACACCAAGGACCAGGAGCTTCTGGCAAAAGCGACACTTGACACGCACATTCTGGATGATTTAAAGGTGAACTCCGCGCGCCTGGTGGATGTTATCATTAAGTGCGAAGACATCTTTGGCGTAAGTGTCGAAGACGACGAAGCCGATAAAATCAGAACAATTGGCGACGCCGTGAACATTATCAAACAAAAACTAGGGTAGGAAAAATGGATAAGAAATCCAAAGTATCTGTCAACGTGCAGAATTTTTTGGGCAGAGTCGCTGTTTTTTTGGTAGCGCCCTTTTATTTTTTTATTGCCAAAATTTTGTTTTACCGGGTGCGGAATTTGAAGGAAGTGCGGCGGCGGTACGCGGAAGAATTCGCCCGGCATAAAGGGCCATGGATTATCTGCGCCAATCATCTGACGATGATAGACTCCTTTCTTTTAGGTTACGCCAGTTTCAGCCTGTTTGCTCACTTTACCGATTATAAGAAAGTTCCCTGGAATCTTCCCGAAAGAAAAAATTTTCAGAGCAATATCTTTCTGGCGGTTTTGTGTTACCTGGCGAAGTGCGTTCCCATCGACCGCGGCGGTTCACGCGAAAAGATAAAGAAGACTTTGGATAAATGTATTTACCTGCTGGAGCGCGGCCACACGGTCATGATATTCCCCGAAGGCGGCCGTTCCCGTACCGGCAGGATAAACAAGGAGAGTTTTTCCTACGGCGTGGGGCGTTTTATCAAGGACGTGGAAAACTGCAAGGTGATGTGCATGTACATGCGCGGCGATAAGCAGGAGCACTACGGCGCCATTCCCGCCTGGGGGGATAAATTTACGGTAATGATGGACGTGTTTACCCCGCAGCCTGTGGAGGGCAGCAGCTTGCGTCTGCAGCGCGAATATGCCGCGCAGATCATCGGATGTCTCGCGCGACTGGAGGAGGAATACTTTGCCGCACATAGGCAACGACATCGTGGACTTGAAACAGCCGGCCAACCTGAGCGCGAGCCGGGATTCACGCTTTCCAAGAAAAGTCCTAACCGCTGTTGAAATTGAATTTGTCCGGCGCGCGCCCAACCCCGCCCGGTTTCTCTGGGCTTTCTGGGCGTGTAAGGAAGCAGCGTACAAAGTAACAAGAAAAAATCGTTCTGATGCCTCTTTTTTGCCACGCCTCTGGCAGGTGGTTATGTACCCGTCGGAGGCTTTGTCTTTTGACGGCGAGGTGCAGATGCGGGAAGAACAGAAGGTTTACGTGCGTGTTTTTCTGCGCGATGATTACGTTCACTGCATCGGGGCGGAAAGTAAAGAAACCCTGAAAAAAATAATCTGCAAGGTGGAATCATTGGAGGGAAAAGCGTGCGCCGCAGGTCGGGGCGCGTCCTTTTTTGCGCGCGAATGCCTGAAGCGGCGCCTGGCTGCTTGTCTTCATTTGGATTACGCGTATTTGCAGATAAAGAGGAAAAAAGGTAAAGACGGGTTCGGTCCTCCCATGCTGCACGTGGGCGGAAAAAAATCCTCAATCGACGTGAGTTTAAGTCATGACGGACGTTTCGCGGCCTGGGCTTTTGCGCGCTGAAGACGTTCTTGATATATTGCCTTGTCAGTTTATTTTTCTTATGCTAGTTGTTTTTTCCGCGTCAATTCTTGTAACCAAGGGACTTTATCATGAAGATAGCTGTTATCAACGGTTCTCCCAAAGGCCAGGTAAGCGTCACCATGCAGTATGCCCGTTTTTTGCAGTTGAAATTTCCGCGGGCGCGGTTTGAGTATTTTGATGTCGCCCAGAAGATAAACAAACTGGAGGGTGACAAAAAAGAATTTGAAAAAACCATCCGGCGGATTAAATCCGCGAACGCCGTTTTATGGGCGTTCCCGCTGTATTTTTTTCTTGTTTCTTCGCAGTACAAAAGATTCATCGAGCTGATTTTTGAAAGGCGGGCGCTTGCGGCCTTCCGCGGCAAGCCCGCCGCCGTTCTGACCACCTCCATCAATTTTTTTGACAGCACGGCGCAGATTTACATGAACGGCATCTGCGATGATTTGGGCATGAAATATTTCGGCGCGTATTCGGCGGAAATGAATGACATGCACAAATCGGCCGAAAGAAAAAGGCTTGCGGCTTTTGGCGAATTGTTCCTGGCCGCGGTGAGAAAAAATGAACCGGCTCACCGGAATTATCCGGCAGTTGTTGCGAAAAGAACCGCTTTCCAGCCGGGCAGGCCCAAGCCGATAAAAGCGGGCGGCAAAAAAGTTCTAATCATCGCCGACGATATCGAGAAGAGCGCCAACCTGAAAAAGATGGTGAAATATCTGCGCGAATCTTTTTCTCCCGCCGCTGATTTGGTTCAGCTCAAGGATATCGATATCAAGGGAGGCTGCCTGGGCTGCATGCAATGCGGCATGGATAACGTCTGTGTTTACGAAGGAAAGGATGGCTTTGTCGATTTTTTCAATAATCAGGTCAAGGCGGCGGACATCCTGTTTTTCGCCGGCGCCGTGCGCGACAGGTATCTTTCCTCCTCCTGGAAATGCTTTTTCGACCGCAGCTTCTTCAAAGGCCACACGCCCGCGCTCAAGGGCCGGCAAATCGGCTTTGTAATCAGCGGGCCGCTCGGCCAGATAACCAATCTGCGCGAGATGATGAAGGCTTACATCGAAATGCAGAGCTGTAACCTGATAGGTTTTGTCAGCGATGACGCGGGGACTTCCGGGCAGTTAAGCGCCGCCCTGCAGAATGCCGCCGGCCGCGCCGTGGATTTCGCCAGCCGGGGTTATATACAGCCGCCCACCTTTTACAGCGTGGGCGGGGGCAAGATATTCCGTGACGCGGTTTACAGCCGGCTGCGTCCGGTTTTCCAGGCCGATCACCGTTATTATAAGGAACACGGCTTTTACAATTTTCCGCAGAAAAATTACAAGTGGCGCCTGATTAACAACACATTGATTCTGCTGCTCAAGATTCCCCGCGTGCGCCGGGAATTTTTAAAACGCATGAAGGTGGAAATGACCAGGCATTTTGACAGATATATAAAAAAACCAAAACAAGTATAAATATTATCTTGAATCAGGGAGGGAGCATGAAAATCAAAGATGCGATTGCTGTCGTGACAGGCGCGGCTTCGGGCCTGGGTGAAGCCACGGTAATGGAACTGGCCAAGCGCGGTGCGAAAATTACGGTAGTTGATATTGATGCCGAAAGAGGCGAGAAGGTAGCGGCTGCCTGCGGCGCGGAAAACGCCATTTTTATAAAAACTGACGTAACCAGCGATACGGATATGCAGCAGGCGGTGCAGAAAACCGTGGATACCTTCGGCAAAATCAATATTGCCGTAAACTGCGCGGGTGTTGCCAATCCGGGAAAAGTTTTGGGCAAAAAAGGAATCCTGCCGCTGGAAGCGTTCAACAAGGTTGTGCAGATAAATCTCATCGGCACGTTCAACCTTATCCGGCTGGCCGTCGAGCAGATGAACAATAACACGCCGGACGAAGAAGGCGAAAAGGGCGTGATTATCAATACCGCTTCCGCCGCGGCAACTGACGGGCAGATCGGTCAGGCGGCCTACAGCGCGTCCAAGGCCGGCGTGGTGGGAATGACCCTTCCCATTGCCCGGGAATGCGGCGATTACGGCATCAGGGTGGCGACAATTGCTCCCGGCCTTTTCGATACACCGATGATGGCCGGGCTGCCCGCATCGGTAAAGGAAGTAATGGCTGCTACCGTTCCTTTTCCGCGGCGTTTGGGCAAACCGTCCGAATACGCCCTGCTTGCCGTGCATATTATTGAAAACCCGATGTTAAACGGCTGCTGCATCCGGTTGGACGGTTCCTTGCGCATGCCGCCCAAGTAGTGTTTTAATAAAAATATTTATGACAAAAGCTAAATCCGACAATCAGAATATCTATAACGGAATGGCGTTAATCGCCGACCCCATTCACCAGTACGCTCTTTTTACCGTGCCCCAAGGCGCCGCTGTATCCGAGACAACGGAAAAGGATTTGATTGATTCCCCCTGGATGCAGAGAATGCGCCGTATATACCAGCTGCAGAGCGCGCGCTGGGTTTATCCGGCGGCGGAACATTCCCGTTTTCAGCATTCGATAGGGACAATGCACATGGCCGGGGAATTCGCCAAGAGTGTTTATCCCGGCTTGCGCGCCGTCTGCCGCGACGTTCCTTCACAAAATTATGTGGAGGAATTGCTCAGGGTCGCCGGCCTTCTGCACGACGTGGGGCACGGGCCTTACGGACATTTTTTCGACGACCATTTTTTGAGCCGCTGGGGGCTTACGCACGAAGACGTCGGCCGGAAAATTATCATTTACAAGCTGGGCGAAAAAATTTCCCGCATCCGGCGCTCTCCTTCCGGCCTGTTCGCGCGGGGCGAAAAGCTCGACGCGAATCTTGTCGCCTTTTTAATTAAGATGCCGCTGGTGAAAGAAGAGCGGCGGCATCCGGGCTGGCTGCGCATGCTGCGGCAGTTGTTTTCCGGCGTTTACACCGTGGACAATCTTGATTACGTGCAGCGCGACGCCTACATGACGGGATTTTCGCTGGACATGGTGGATATTCCCCGACTGCGCTACTACAGTTTTTTTACCAAAGAAGGTCTTACCCTGCACCAGTCGGGAATTTCCGCGCTGGGCAGGTTTCTTAACGCGCGGCTCAATCTGTACAGTAATGTTTATTTTCACCGCACCACGCGCGCGCTGGATTTGCACCTGCAGGAAATTTTTCCAGAGACGATGGATTTGACTTTTCCCGGCAATCCGCTTGCGAAACTTGAAAATTATCTGCGCTGCGATGAGTGGAGCCTGTTCAATTACGTCACAGACTGGCAGCGTTCGAAAGATAGAAAAAAGAAGAGGCTGGCCGCCCAGTGGAAAAAGCTCCATGATAGGGAAATAAAATGGAAGATGTCGTTTGTGGCGGAAATTTCGCTGGACCAGATTCGCCGCGGCGTCGGCCTTTTCCGGGCGGAGGATTACGAGGAGCGCATCAGGGAAAACCTGCCGAAAAAACTAAGGAGGATTTCTTTCCGGGTGGATTTGGCCGCGCAGGACCCCCGTCCGCTCAATCCCATGACGGAGAGAGAAAAGAGAATCAACATTTACAATCCCGTAACGGAGAAGACATCCCCGGAGCCGCTTTTGGATATTTACCGTTTCATTCCCGCGCGTGTTGTCCACCTGCGGGTGTTCGCGCTTAATCACGACTATGACGAAGAATTATCCGCCGCCGCGGAAAAAGCTCTTGCCGCGGGCGACGTTGCCATACCGACAAACATTTAATATGCAGGATTTTTCCGAAACCACAGACATAACGCTTTTTGTCCGCACCTCCGCTGAAGAGATTGCGCCGTGGAGCAGGCAGCGCATCGTGGACGCGCTCATGCGCGAGGCGGATATTGACGAGCAGATAGCCTGGCAGATATCCGAAGAAGTCGAGAAGCAGATTATTTCTTCGGGCATCGGCCTTTTGACCACGGCGCTCATCCGCGAGCTGGTCAACGCGCGGCTTATTGAAAGAGGGCTGGAAAGGGAGCAGCGCCTGCACGGGCGGCTGGGCTTTCCCCTTTATGACGTGCGCCAGCTTATTTTGCACCAGAACAAGGAAAGCGCCAACACGCCTCATTCGCCGGAAGGCACCAATTTGATTTTTGCCGAAGGCATCAAAAAAGAATTTTCCCTTTTCGATGTCTTTAGCGCCGATATCGGCGAGGCGCACGCCGCGGGTGAAATTCACATTCACGGGTTGGGTTACATCGACCGCCCCTACAATTTTTGTCAGACGCTGGAATATCTGAAAATCAATGGATTTAATCTGCCGCAGGCGACTAACTCGGCCCGCCCCGCCCGCTACGCCGAAGTGCTCCTTTTGCACATGGTGCGTTTCAGCGCCATTTTGCAGGGGCATTTTACCGGATCTCTGGGTTGGGAGGCGCTCAATATTTCCTTTGCTCCGTATCTTACCCGGATGGACGACAGGGAATTGCGCCAGTTCGCGCAGATGATGATTTACGAATTTTCCCAGCTTGCCGCCACGCGCGGCGGCCAGGCGCTTTACACCGACATGCACCTATATTTTACGATACCGCCACAGTGGGCGGAAATTGACGCCATCGGCCCCGGCGGGGAGCCGACGGGCAAGAGGTACGGCGATTACGCCTCTGAAGCCCGGCGTCTGGCGACGGCGCTCATGGAAGTTTTCGCGGAAGGTGACGCTTGCGGCACGCCCTTTATCCTGCCGCGTCCTCTGGTGCATATCAGCGACGAATTCTGGCAGGCCGAAGGCGCGCCTGATTTTCTGAAGCTGGTCTGTTTCGTGGCAGCGCGCAAGGGAAACACGTGTTTTATTCTGGACAGAAAAAAGGATAACTTGTCTTTTGCCTGCTGCCGCGCCGGGTATCCGGGCGACAGGGAATATCTGGAAGAAATCAAAAAACCCTGGCTTGTGCGCGCCGCCGCCGTGCAGAGTGTCAGCCTGAACCTGCCGCGCGCCGCTCATCGCGCCGGCGGCAGCGAAGAGAAGCTATTTGAGCTGTTTGACGGGCTTTGCGACCGCGCTGTGGAGGCGCACATACACAAAAGGGATTTTTTAGAAAGGCTTCTTTCGTATGCCGAAAACGGGCCGTTGGCGCTTCTGGCCATGAACCGTGACGGTTATCCTTTTTTGCGCCTGAACCGTTCCTATTATGTAGTAGGCCTGGTGGGTCTCAATGAAATGGTGCAGATTCACACCCGATGCCAGCTTCATGAATCGCCTCAAGCGCTGGATTTCGGCCTGAAAGCTGTCCGTTATCTGCGCGCCCGTCTGCGGGTTGCCGCCGCCGGTGAGAAAATGAGGTTTGTTTTAGAGCAATCGCCGGCGGAGACCACCGCTTACCGTTTTGCCCGGCTGGATTTAAAATATCATTCCCCTGAGGCGGGGCGTTTTGTCAAAGGCGACATTGCCGAAGGGGCGGTTTATTATACCAACTCCACACACCTTAATGTTTCCGCGGATATTTCGCCGCTGCGCCGGGTGATTGATGAAGGTATTTTTCACAAATATCTGGAAGGCGAGGTCATCACACACCTGCAACTGGGCAAGGACTGTCCCGGCGCTGAGGAGCTGGCCTCTTTTATCCGGGCGGTTTTCGATAAATCGGCCAACCGTCAGATTGATTTTTCCCCGGAGTTCACCTCCTGCGCGTCCTGCGCGAAGTCGTCTTTGGGGCTGGGCGATTCCTGTGTTCACTGCGGCTCGCCGGAAGTGGAAGGCATCGCGCGGCTGACCAAGTATTACGGAAAAATTTCCGGCTGGAACCGGGGCAAACTTGCCGAATTGCGCGGCCGCCGGGCAAACAAAAATTTCAAAGCAGAACTTTAAGATATTGTGTTAATCATTATTTGTCATGGCGCCGGATTGCTTCGCACCGCAAGCGTGTGGATTGCCATGACATTTTCCCTGCCAGGGCGGGGAGTATGATGACGAAGCCATCGCAGAGATTGCTTCATTTCTTTTGCAATGACTAAGAATGAATAGTTTGTCATTCCGAGGAATTGTGATTTATCAAAATGACGAAGGAATCTCTGAAGTTCCCTCGTTACACTCGGGACAAGGCTTCACCCGCTTGCGGCGGTTTTTTACCCGGCGTATCCAACATTCGCCGGAGTTCCTGCCGGGCGCAATGACTAAGAGAATGTCATCACAAGGCATGTCCTTCGCTGGCGGGGGATAATGACAAGACCGAATAAACATTTAATCATGGTTTTTTCAGCACGTCATCATGATTTCCGACAGCGCGCAGCAGTATAGATTCCCCTTCGTATTGCCAGGTGAGGCGGACGGACATGTTGATACTGCATTCAAAAATGGCACCTGTTCCCTGAACCTTTTTTGTTCTCAATGAAGGGTGGTGGGGATTTTCACCCATCAATTCAAGTTTCTTGCGCAGGGTTTTTTGTTCGTCTTTGGAAAGCTGTTTGTAGGATTTTTTAAACCTTTGGGTGAAAATAAAATCCATCTTTTATCGATCCAGTTTCTGAAGCAGTTCTTGGACGCTTTTTGCCTTTTGAGTCTTTCCTTTTCGTATATCCCTGTCCGCTTCTTTTTCCAAATCCTGCCATTTCGCTGACCAGAACCATGCTTGCGCCCGGTCGATAACAACAACCGGTTTAATGATAATCGTGTCGTTTTCCACAGCGATTTCCAGGTTATCGCCTTCGCGCAAATCCATTTTTTTGACAACGTCGCTGGGCAGGGTTACCTGTGAGCGGCGCCGTAGTTGTGTAATCATTGTTTTATCTCCAAATCAGATAATCTTACTTTCGTAATATACTGTAAATCAGAATATTGTCAATATTTTTTCTTTGCCGCCGTGCCATGTTCCACGCCGGCGGAGGATAAGTAAGGGATTTTGTCATCACAAGGCAGGTCATTCGCCGGCTAAGCTCATCGGGCTTGTGCCCTTTCCGGCGCGCGTGCCGGGGGATTAAAGGGGCGCGGTGTTTTTCTCATTGACTATTGAGAATGTTTTTCCTAAACTTTTTGATCTTAACAGGGGGAAGCTGTCATGGCAAGGAAAAGAACGCTGGAAGAAACCCTGAAGAATTATGAGTCCATTCTCAACGAAATTGAGGACGGCGTGGGTGAAGTTGATGTTAAGGGTAATCTTTTATACATCAATGATACCGGCTGCCGTTTCTGGGGATACACGCGCGAAGAAATCATCGGCACAAGTTATAAATTTTACACAGACCAGGAGGGGATAAAAGTCGTTCGCGAGGCGTACGGCAAGGTTTACAAGACCGGCAAACACCTGGTGTTTGTTCACGATATTATCCGGAAAGACGGAGCCAGAAGAACCGTGGAAGATTCCGTCTCGCCCATCAGAAACGGCAGGGGAGAGATTGTCGGTTTCCGGTCGGTGCAGCGCGACGTTACCGACCGTGTGGAGGCGGAGCGTAAGTTTGCCAGCCAGCGACGCCGGCTGGAGGCGATTTTCAACAGTGTCAACGATGCCGTGATAACGGTTGATCCGCAGATGAAAGTGGTCGAGGCAAACAAATCCACGCAGGTCATCTGCGGCGTGGCCATGGAAGATATCATCGGCAAGGTCTTTCCGCAGTGTCTGAAGCTGTGCGCCAAAACCTGCTGCAGCGTCCTCAAACGGACATTGGAAGACCAGAAGGAGATTTCCGAATACCGCATCGAATGCGGCCATCAGCAGCACTATCGCCAGCTGGTCAGCGTGAACAGTTCCCCGCTGCTCGATTATCACGGGAATTTCACGGGAGCGGTTATGGTTATCCGCGATATAACGCGTTTGAACAGTCTCGAGCGCGAGTTGTACGAAAGGCACAAGTTTCAGAACATTATCGGCCGCAGCGAAAAAATGCAGGAAATTTACGGTCTGCTGGAGGATTTGGCCAATCTGGAAACCACCGTGCTCATTACCGGCGAGTCCGGCACGGGCAAGGAACTGGTCGCGCGCGCGCTGCATTTCAGCGGGCACAGGGCTTTTAGTCCTTTTGTTACCGTGAACTGTTCCGCTCTTACCGAGAGCCTGTTGGAGAGCGAGCTATTCGGCCACGTGCGGGGCGCTTTTACCGGCGCCATCAAGGACAAGCAGGGGCGTTTCGACGCGGCGCACGGCGGCACCATTTTACTGGATGAAATAGGCGACATTTCACCTCTGATTCAGCTCAAGCTTCTGCGCGTTTTGCAGGAAAAGGTTTTTGAGCGCGTGGGTGAATCCGTGCCGCGCAAGGTGGACGTGCGCGTGATTGCCTCCACCAACAAAAACCTCAAACAAAAAGTCGAAAAAGGCGAATTCCGGGAAGACCTTTTTTACCGCCTGATGGTTGTGGAGGTTAACCTGCCGCCGCTGCGAGAGAGGCTGGAGGATTTGCCCCTGCTGGTTGACCATTTCATTGCGGCGTTTAACGCGGAATTCGGCAAGGGCATCGAGGGCATTTCGCGCGACGTTCTCAACAAGTTCATGCAATATTCCTGGCCGGGGAATATCCGCGAGCTGCAGCACGCCCTGGAGCACGCCTTTATTTTGTGCCGGGGGAAGATAATCATCATGGAAGACCTGCCCGTGAATATCCGCGGTATGGCCGTGGAGACAGCCAGAGGCGCGTCTTATACCGCGCCGGACAAGCAGAAAATCTTTGAGGCGCTGGAAAAAACAGGCGGCAACAAAGCCAAGGCCGCGCGCCTTTTGGGGATTAACCGGCGCACCCTGTACCGCAAAATCGGCAAAAACGGGGAAGATTACCCCCACTAAAAAGTGTGGCTTTGCACACAAGTGTGCGCCACACTTATGAGACATGCCTCACAATTTTCAGTTGCATTTTTTTCCTTCCATCATAATACCCTGACTTCATTACCCATTATTATTATTAATTATTTTTACATCTGGCACGCTTCGTGCCTTAAATAATACGTTCAGCGGGCCAGCATTTTCCAGAGACTGCTGAAAAGCTGTGCACTAATCAAAAATTTTTTTTAAAGGAGGAATTTTAGATGTTGAAGAAGTTTAGATTTACTTATTTAGTAGTGGCTTTTTTTATGGCCTTGGCGCTTTTGGCCGGCTGCGGCAGCAGCGGTGGAGACGGTGCTTTTATCCCGTTGCAGCGCACGGCGACGGTTGAAGCAGGGGATGCGGAATTAACCTGCGCGGATGAGGGCGATATGGTTGCCTGCCGCGGCATCAAATATGCCGAGGCGGAGCGATTTGCCCCGCCGGAACTAGTCGAACTCGAAGGCGAGATTAACGCAAGAAGATTCGGTAACATCTGTCCGCAGGGTGCGACTGCATTTACCCCCCCGGGCGAGATGTCTGAAGATTGCCTCTCTCTAAATGTTTTCTTTCCGAAAGGGACTGAGCCTGACGATAAGCTTCCGGTTATGGTCTGGATTCACGGAGGCGCGTTCGTCACCGGCGGTTCATCAGATCCCGGCTACGACATGCCGGCATTGGTGGGAAAAGGCGTAATTGTGGTAACTGTTAATTATCGTCTGGGGCTTTTTGGTTTTCTGGATCATGAATCCTTGGAGGGTGATCCCGGAAATTACGGCTTGAAAGATCAAGTAAAGGCGCTGGAATGGGTACAAGCTTATATTGCTGACTTCGGCGGCGATCCCACCAACGTGACGATATTCGGCGAATCCGCCGGCGGTCATAGTGTTTTTTCTCTTTTGGTTTCTCCATCAGCGGCGAAATTGTTTAACAAAGCGATCATCCAGAGCGGCTCGTATTATCCGGATCAAATATCCAGCGAAGATGCACGTACTGCCTGGTACAATGAGGTTGTTAACGACCTTTGTGTTGGTAAGTCAGATATTCTCGCCTGCCTGCGTGATGATTATACTGCTGCACAAATTTATGAGGCAGGAAAAGAGATTACACCCGTGCCCACAACCGAAACGGAATTTCTGCCTGCTTCCACTGAATCCGTGTTGTCAGCAGGCGGCACGATTAACGCCAGTGCGGTGATGCTCGGCGGAAATCTTAACGAAGGCAACCTCTTTGTGGCGCTTGATATTTTTGAAGCCGCCGCCGCAATAGAAGAGGGTGATTTCAGCAAGCTGAATATGCTTTACATCACGGAAGATGATTATGATGGCGCTGTGGAAGATTTATTTGCGTGGGATCCTTATGCGCTGGACCTTTGGGAGGATATTGCAGATTATTATTTATTCAAGCAGTTTATGGAAAGCGGTGAGGAAGAAGATATTTTCCGCAAAGCTTATGGCAGTCTTCAGACGGACTGGCTGTTCAACTGCAACAAGCTGCGCCATTTCGACTATCTGGCGGATCAGGTGCCTACCTATGCCTACTGGTTTGCCGACACAGTAGCGCCCAATCCGGGGCTGGATTTAGGCGTTGCGGGGATTTTGGCAGCAGTTTATGGGGAAGGCTTTGTCACGACCTTTAAGATGCTGGCGACACACATGCTGGAAATTCAGTATGTTTTTGGCTCCGTTGGTGCCCGCGGAGGCAACGCTGATCAGGTGACTCTTTCTGATACCATGATGGACTACTGGACGAATTTTGCCAAATTCGATAATCCCAATAATGGTGGAACGACATGGAAACAGTTTTCTGATGATGGTTTCATATTGAAGCTTGTTCCACCGACTCCGGAAGGTGCAACCGGGACAGAATTCAGCACAACGCACAGCTGCGATAAGTGGGAAACTATATGGGCTGGCGAAAATCCGTTTGTTGTTGAGGTTAAAGAATAAAGGGGACGGTTCAGGATAAAGGGGACGGTTCTATTTATTGACAAGTTAGATTAGGAGAAAGGGCCCGCGCCGCTTGGCGCGGGCTTTTTTCTTTTAATAAAATAAAAAATAAAGGGGACGGTTCTAATAAAGGGGACGGTTCTATTTATTGACATGCTTCGTGATTATTGGTAGAGAAAAAACATGCCACGGACAGCCCGCATAGCGCCAAAAGAATTTATTTATCATGTTCTGAC